>JAQGJA010000033.1 GCA_028290805.1 Alphaproteobacteria bacterium | reverse complement strand
GGCGTTTCGTCGATATCCGGGCCGATGACCAGATCAGGCACAATACCGATCTGCGCCAGCAATTCCCGGCGGCGCGGGGAAGAGGAGCCCAAAATTAAACGGGGGATGAGGCTGTGGGCATGAGGGGTCGTCATTGCGAGGGGCTCTATCTCCTCCGCTTTCCCCGGCGAAGGCCGGAATGATCTTATTTCTCTTTATACCGGAACGTAATGCGGCCCTTGGTCAAATCATAGGGCGTCATTTCCACGCGGACCTTGTCGCCTTCCAGGACGCGGATGCGGTTCTTTTTCATTTTCCCGGCGCTGTAAGCCAGGATGATATGACCGTTTTCCAGCTGCACGCGGAAATTCGTGTCCGGAAGCGCTTCCTGGACGATACCGTCAAATTCGATGAGATCTTCTTTTGCCATGCGGCCCCTTTAAAACGATGCTCTTACGGGGGTTTTAGGCGGTTTGTATTGTTTTGGCAAGTGTTTTGACAAAAGCCGGTGCGGGCACAGATAAAGCCCCGACCGATCAGCCGGGACTTTATCAAATTCCAAATATCAGTTTACTGTTAAGATGGATCCGCTGAAAAGATTCGCAGAATTGGAAATCTTGGTGCCTGTCTTCATGTCCGCCTTCAGGGTCAGGTCCTGGCCATTTCTTGCTCGCGCGGCCAGATTGTCGGAGCCTGGGTAACCTAAATTCTGCAGGGCCAGGGTATTGGTCAGGTTTGCCTTGAGGCCAAGCGTCTTAACATTAATCTGATAGCTGCCGTTTAGGGCCGTATACATGGTGCCCGAAGCGAAACCATTTGGATTTCTAGGCGTTGAATAATATTTAGTCACATTCTGCGCATTATTGGGGTTGATGCCGGTATTGTCATGAATATAGCTGGTATGTCCAATGATATGGAACGTATCGTCAATACCCAAAGCATAATTATCGCCCCGCGGTTCAAAGGAATTCAGATCCGGCACGGTTTTAGGAACCCAGTGGATCTCGGTGAGTCCATTTGGATTAGGCTTGCCCTTCATAACATCCATCACAGCGCCGGGCTGGAGGTGATAATAGAAATCTTGGTCGGCCTGGTTGGGAACAATTTCAATGTTCATGCCGGGAGTATAAGGCCTGGCGTCAAAGGCATCTTTTTTCACAACCCAGTTCATAGTGTCAAGATCCACGGTAGTGCGTTTTGTATTTGTATCCTTGCGAACGCTTAGAACCTGGGCAAGTTCGATATCAATGCCGTCTTTTTTTACCTGGTCGACAAATTCCCGCGCGCCTGGCACCTCTTTTTTAACCGGCTGGATGTCCTGAATATCTTTTTTGCAACTGGTGAACATGCTTGTAAGGGCAAGTGCGGCACCTATGGCAAGAGTTGAAAGCTGGCGCATATTGGAATATCCCTATGTAAAATTAAGAAAAGTTTATATGAAAGATTATTGTTACGCAAGAGAAAAATATGTTAACAATTCATGGGGTGTCTTGTTGAGCCTTCTGGTTACTTCTGCTAAAAGATTATAATGAAAAAGCCTATTCCCTCCGAACTTGCCATGCCGGACACGGCCGGATTTACGATTCTGCAGGACCATGTCCGCCGTATGACGGCGCATTTTCAGTGGACGACGGATAACACGCGCAAGGTTCTGCTCCTGGTAGAGGAGATCGGCGAACTGGCGAAAGCGATCAGGCGGATGGAAAAGATCGGGCTGGAAGATGCCGACCGCGCCATGAGCCGCGAAAAAGCCACCGCCAACTTGGAAGAGGAGCTGGCCGATGTGCTGAATTACATCCTGGACATCGCCAACGGGTACGGGGTTGACCTGGGCAAAGCTTATGCGGATAAAATGACGGCCAATCTGGTCCGGGAATGGAAATAGATCGTTGACATAACGGAAAAACGTGCTATTTTTTGTTAAGGGGAAATGCAATGGCCATCTGGTATGAAAAAAATATAAGCGATATCGCGAATGCGCATTTGCGGGACCAGGACCTCCCTTATACCTATACAGGGGCCCTTACCCTGGAACAGAATGCCGAAAACTGGCAGAAATTCTTTATGGAGGATGAGGCCCCGGCACTTCCCACGGCCATAGCGGCAATGGATTTTGCCTTCAGCCAGAAATATGGCGGCTATGACTATGCCCGCGATTTGCGTTCGGTTAATCCGGACTGGATCAAGCCATTAAATATGGCTTTTTCGTCCTTAGATTTCCCCTTGGACAAGCCGCAAAAGATTGTGGCGATGGGTGCCAATAGCGGCCAGGAACTGGACGACATATTCGGCCTGCAACAGGCAAATTACAAAATTGATATCGTCGATATCAGCAGTGTTGCAATTGCTAAAGGCAAAGCAGAAAATCCGTCTTTCAATTTTCGCCAGGGCCGCATGGAAAAAGCGCCTTTCCTGACAAAAAATTACGACCTGTATCTGAACCTGCGCACCATCCAGTCCAGCGGCGCGGATAAGGTCGCCACGGTGCGTGAAAGCTATCGCCTGTTAAAGGAAAACGGCCTGTGTGTGATGTCCGTGGCAAACGGTTATCTGATGCCGGATAAAAAAGGCGTGCTGCAGCCCGTCAGAGGTTTGCTGGATAATAAAAAGCTGGATGAAGATCTGCCCTATAATATCGCTTCGGATGTCGAAACAAGCATGCGCAAAACAGGCTTTGCCTTAGAGATGCATATCTCAGGGCCGACGGAAATTTTTGTGGTGGGAAGAAAGCCGAAGAAATAAACCAGCGAAAAGTTTTTTCTAAGGCTATTCCAAAATGATATTGGCAGTTACTCCGCCGCGCGGGCCGCGGCATCGTCGTCGCTGACGCGGTCGATATTGGCGCCGACATTGCGGAGTTTTTCTTCCAGGCGCTCATAGCCGCGGTCCAGGTGATAGATGCGCGAAACGGTGGTTTCGCCTTCCGCCGCAAGGCCGATCAGGACCAGGGCAATCGAGGCGCGCAGATCGGTGGCCATCACGGCGGCGCCCTTCATTTGTTTCACGCCGCGCACCAGGGCGGAATTGCCCTGCACCACGATATTGGCGCCCAGGCGGGCCAGTTCGGGCACATGCATGAAGCGGTTTTCATAAATCGTTTCCGTGATCATGCTGGCGCCATCGGCCAGGCACATCAGCGCCATCAGCGGCGATTGCAGGTCGGTGGCCAGGCCTGGGAAAGGCTCGGTCATGGCATCGACAGGTTTAATGGTGTCGGCATCGCGCCAGACGCGCAGGCCTTCGGCGCTTTGCTCCAGCTGCACGCCGGCTTCCATCAATTTGGCGGCAAAGGCGCGGAAATGCTCGATATTCGCGCCTTTCAGGAATAAATCGCCCTTGGT
>JAQGJA010000030.1 GCA_028290805.1 Alphaproteobacteria bacterium | reverse complement strand
CCTTGATCACGGATACGGCATGCGGATGCACATAGACATTGAGCGCATTGCGCACCGCATGCGGCGTGTAATCCTTTGGCAGATCGACATGAGCCACTTGGGCCACGGCATGCACGCCGGAATCAGTGCGGCCTGCGGTATGGACACGGCAACGTTCGCCGCATAACTGAAATACCGCTTCTTCCAAAACTTCCTGTACGGAAAACGGAATATCCTGGATCTGCCAGCCGACAAAATTCGTACCATCATATTCCAAAGTCAGTTTCCAGCGCTGGGACATCAGGCGACGATATCGCCGATGCCCACGGAAAAACCGCGGCAGAATTCGTCGATGCTTTGTTTGTTTTTCCCGGCGCGCTGTATCTGCGTCACCGCCAGCGCATTGTCGCCACACGCAATGACGAACGGCTTATCAATGATCGTGCCCGGCGCGCCATTTCCCTCATACAATTGCACCTGATGCACACGCAGCCTTTCGCCTTTATAAGCGAAAGACAAACCGGGCCATGGCGTAAAGGCGCGCAGTTTCCGTTCTATGGCGGCTGCGGAAAGCGACCAATCGATCAAACTTTCTTCTTTGGCCATTTTATGCGCATAAGTCACGCCTTCTTCTGGCTGGATGACGGGGGTGGGAATATCTTTCAACGTTTCGACGATCAAGCGCGCCCCGATTTCAGCCAAGCGGTCATGCACGGTCTGCGCCGTGTCCTCTGCCCCAATGGGTGTTTTTTCCAGCATCAGCATCGGCCCGGTATCCAGGCCGATATCCATCTGCATGATCGTAATGCCGGTTTCGCTATCGCCTGCTTCGATCGCACGCTGGATGGGCGCCGCACCGCGCCAGCGCGGCAGGATAGAGGCATGGATATTGATGCAGCCCAGGTGCGGTGCCTCAAGAATATTTCTGCGCAGGATGAGGCCATAGGCGGCGACCACGGCAATATCGGCGTTGATGGATTTAAACCGTTCGACTTCCTCTTCCGGTTTTAAAGAAGCAGGCGTGAAAACAGGAAAACCCATTTCTTCAGCCGCCAGATGCACCGCCGTTTTTTCAATCCCTTGCCCGCGTCCTTTTGGTCGTGGCGGCTGGGAATAGACGGCGACGATGTCATGGCCGGCCTGGTGCAGCGCTTTTAATGCGCCAACGGAAAATTCAGGCGATCCCATGAAAATGACGCGCATTACATGTCCCCTGCATGACGCATATTTTTTTGGTACCGGCGCAGCACGATATTCCGTTTCAGCGGTGACAAATAATCGAAAATCAGCACGCCGTTCAGATGATCGATTTCATGCTGCAGGCATTTCGCCAGAAGATCAGTGGCATGAATTTCCTGGGTCGCACCATTAATACCCATATAACGGACGGTCACGCTATCGGGACGCGCCACTTCAACGCGCATATCCGGCAGTGAAAGACAACCCTCATCCAGCACGGTCAGATTATCGCTTTTCATAATCACTTCGGGATTGATCAATTTTATCGGCGTGCCGGGCTCGCCTTTTTCGCGCTGTTCAACATCAACGACGATAAGGCGTTTGGGGACATTGACCTGCGGCGCTGCAAGGCCGATGCCATCTTCGTCATACATGGTTTCGACCATGTCATCCAGCAGCGTTAAAATATCGGTCGTGATCTCAGTCACCGTTTCGCATTTTTTGCGCAAAACGGCATCGGGGTGGAAATGGATGGGCAAAACGCTCATGCGTCGGTCTCCTCTGCAATCAGTTCTGGCGCGGTCAGTTTGCGCGGCGTATCCTCGATGGCTTTCATGACGGGAAGTTCCTCTTCGCCGGAGGCAATGCCGAGTGTTTTCACTTCGCGCAACGTCGACAACACATTGCGTTCCAGCGAACCGACCGCTTTGTTGTAATGGTCCAAAGCGCCGTTCAGGGATTTGCCCATGCTGGTGATATGGTTGGCAAAAATGCTGACGCGCTTGTAGAGGGTTTCGCCGATTTTGGCGATTTCCTTGGCGTTTTCGTTGACTTTGAACTGGTCATGCGCATAAGACACGGTGCGCATCAGTCCCAATAAATTCGTTGGCGTCGCCAGGATCACGTTGCGGTTCCAGGCATGTTCAATAAGATCGGGCTGTTTTTCCAAGGCCGACTGGATCAACCCGTCCAGCGGCACAAACATGATGACCCAATCGAAACTATCGAAACCTTGCGTATATTCTTTGCCTGATAACACCTTGATATGGTTTTTCAGATCGGTGGAATGTCTGGTCAAAAGAATATTGCGGTCGCTTTCGGAAACATCCGGCTGCATCGCCGATAAATAATTCTGCATCGGCACCTTGGCATCGATCAGCAACACCTTGTTCGGCGGCAGATGCACCAGCATATCGGGTCGGATGCCCTTGTCATTAGATTGTGAACTGGCCTGACGCGAGTAATGGATGCCTTCATGCAAGCCGGAAAAATCCAGCACGCGTTTCAGTTGCATCTCGCCCCATTGCCCGCGCGAGGTCGGCGCGCGCAAAGCCTGGGCCAGTGATGCGGTTTGCGTATGCAATAAAACATGCTGGTCCTTCATCGCATTGACCAGGGTTTTCAATTCGCCGTAAGCGCCTTCGCGTTTCAGTTCGATTTCGGCAATCTTGCTGTCCATTTTCTGCAGCGATTCATTGACGGGCTGGATCAGTTGCGAAATGGCTAGGTGTTTTTCCGTCAAGGACGCATCAGCCTTTTGATGAAAACGCTGTAAATTTTCATTGGCCAAAGTCAAAAATTGCTGATTGTTTTTATTCAAGGCTTCCGCGGAAAGCGCGGCGAATGTTTCGGCGAACTGGTTCTTGGACAGGTCCTGCATTTCCAGCCGCGTAGCCAATTCGCGCGTGCGCCCCACCATGATGCCGTATACGATCAGTCCCCCGACCACCAGGCCGCCGCCAAGACCTAAAATGATTTCCAGCAAATTCATCGTTTGCCTCTTGTTACAGATGCCGCAAAGAGGCAATCGTGCCGCGCAATATATCGATGCCCTGTTTCGTTTCCGAACTGGTCAGCAAAATTTCCGGCATGGCCGCCGCGTTTTTTTCCAATTCCTTGGAAACCTGTGCCTGCACTTCGGCCAACTCGGCCTGGGTCGTTTTATCGATCTTAGTCAAAATAATCTGATACGGCACCGCGAGGCGGTTAAGCCAGTCCATCAGCATAAGATCGCTTTCTTTCAAGCCGTGGCGGCTGTCCACCAAGATGAAAAGCCGGCGTAATTGATCGCGCGTCTTGAAATAATTATCGGCCATAACCGACCACATTTCTTCCAGCCTTTTGCCGACCTTGGCATAGCCATAGCCGGGCATATCCAACAGCATGAAACGGTCGGCCAGGTTAAAGAAATTGAATTGCTGGGTGCGGCCCGGCGTCTTGGAAACCTTGGCCAATGTGCGCTGCCCGGTCAGCGCATTCATCAGCGTGGATTTACCCACATTGGATCGGCCGACAAAGGCAACTTCGGGGAAAGCCGTGCGCGGCCAGCTTCCCGGCGTGGTCGAGCCCCAGACGAAATCCGCCTTATGCGCGAAGAGGGCTTTGCCCTCTTCCATCTGACGCTGTGTTAATGTCATTTTTTTGCGGCCACCGTTGTCGTTTTCACCGGCTGCTTGCCATGCATGCGGCGCAAGGTATATTGCTGAAAAATACCCAAGATATTGGACCAGGTATAATAAATAACCAGACCCGCTGGAAGCTTGGCAAAGATGAAAACGAACATCCAGGGCATCATGGCGAAAAGCTGTTTCTGCATCGGGTCTTCCGGTTGGGGATTCAAACGCTGTTGCAGCCACATGGTGAAACCATACAGCAACGGCCAGGCGCCGATGGTCAGGAAAAGCGGCGTATTGAAATGCAGCAATCCGAACAGGTTGAATACATTGGTCGGATCAGGCGCGGCAAGGTCATGAATCCAGCCAAGAAACGGCGCATGGCGCATATCCAGCGTGATATAAATAACTTTATACAGCGCAAAGAAAATGGGGATCTGGATCAGGATGGGCAAACAGCCGCTGGCCGGATTGATTTTCTCGGATTTATAGAGTTCCAGCGTGGCTTTTTGAAAGCCTGCTTTATCCTCGCCATATTGTTCCTTCAACGCGTGCATTTTCGGCGCAAGGTCCTTCATGCGGTTCATCGAACGATAGGATTTATTCTGCAGCGGAAAAGTCAAAAGGCGCAGCAAAATCGTAATCGCCAGCAAGGCGAACCCAAAGCTGATCGGCGTCTTGAATGTTTCGTGAAAGAAATTGCCCAAAAAGGACAGCGTGTAATAAAGCGGCTTGGTCAGGAAATAAAGCCGGCCGAAATCAACGACCAAATCAAACCGGTCGATATTCAGCTTTTGCTCGTAATTATGCAGCACGCTGAGTTTTTTGGCGCCGGCAAAGAAACGCAATTCGTTTTTCGCCGTTTGCCCAGGTTCGACGACCAGTTCTTTTTCGCGCAGATCGGTCTGGTAAATATCCTGTTTCAGATCGCCGACCTGATGGGTCATGCGCGCATCGAACACATCCTTGCCCTGGGGCAATAATGCCACCAGCCAATATTTGCTGGTAATGCCGACCCAGCCGGTCGTGTCTTTATATTCAAAAGTCTTGGCTTTTTGCACATCCTTATACGCTTCTTCCTGAAGCTCACCATTCAGGTAACCGATCGGACCGATATGCTGGACGGAGGAAGGTTCGTCCTCAAACGTAATCTTCTCGCCCTTGGCCGGAATGTGATGCGCCTGAGACACGAGGCCATAAGGATAAAAGCTGAGTTTTTCCTTGGTATTATTCGTGATATTCTGGGTCACCGTCACCAAATAATTTTCATCCATCGAAACAACGCGCGTAAAGACGACGCCTTGGCCGTTATCCCATTCCAGGGTCACCGGGGTGGTTGGTGTCAATTTATCGCCGGAGACCACTTTCCATTGTGTTTTATTGGTTGGTGCGGCGATTTTTTCATCGCTGGACAATAAACCGATTTCGACGAAATAGCTTTTCTTGGTATCGCTCGGCGCCAATAAACGCACACGCTCTTTTTGCTCGAGCGATGTATAATAGGATTTGAGTTCCAAATCGTCGAAACGCAAACCGGTCGTAGCAACGGAACCTGAAAGCTGGGGCGCGTCGATATCGATTTTCGCCGTGCGGTTCAGCGCTTCGCCGACCTCTTTCAGTTGCTGGTCCTGGGCGGCGGCGGCACCGAGCGGGGCGTTTTTCTTTTGCTCGGCCGTGACCATGCCCTGTTGCTGGCGCGCCTTATCGGCCTGGGGCTTGAGCAGGAAAAAATAGGTGAACAGCATCACCACAACGGTCAATGCGAAAAAAATCAGCAGGCGGCGGTGATCGTCACGGTGGTGCTGGTTGTAATGTTGATGCTTCATTGGGCCCGTATCAGGAAAAGAAAGGTTAGATGGTTGTTAACTAGCAGAATTGCGGCCTATGGTACAGGGTCAAAGCCCGATTTGCCCCCAAAGGATTCAAATGGATGGCATTTGCACAGGCGCTTTGCGGTCAGCACGCTTCCCCGCCAGGCCCCATGTTTTTGAATCGCTTCCAGCCCATAAGCGGAACAGGTCGGCAGGAAACGGCACTGGCGCCCCATAAAAGAGGAAAATGTCAGGCGGTAGAAATGAATAAACCCCACCAAGATAAAACTAGCCAACCGGTTGATCATTTTTTTCCTTGATTATTTTCTCAAGACCCAGTTTGCGTAAAGCCCAGCGCAGATATTTTGCAAGATCCGTAAAATTGCGGGTTAGCACATCCTGCCGGGCAATGATCACAAATTCACAGCCCTGTGCGGCGAAATCACCCATCACATCGTCGCAGGCCGCACGCAGGCGGCGGCGACAACGGTTGCGAATCACGGCCGAACCGATCTTTTTCGTGGCGGTAAAGCCGATATTGGGGGGAATTTCCGCGTTTTCACGGCGCGACAATTGGATGACAAAAGCAGGTGTTACCCATTTTTGTCCTTGCTGGTGGAGGCGGAGAAAGTCGGCGCGCTGTTTTAAACTGGACCAGGACCGGGCGCGGCCCACATTAAGCGACGACGCAAAGACGCTTGCGGCCTTTGGCACGGCGGCGGGACAAGACGTTTTGTCCGTTCGAAGTGGCCATGCGGGCGCGGAAACCGTGTGTGCGGATGCGGCGGATTTTGCTGGGCTGGTAAGTACGTTTCATGTCAAAAACTCAATAAATTCTTCAAAGCGGCTTTTCTTTTACGGATTTCTTATCCCTGAGTCAACCAAAATAAGGCGGAACGGGCTAAATCTTTGTTTCCGTAACAGGAACCACTGGCACCGAGCGTGACGGCAATTGGGTCGGCGGGTTAATTGCGGCACCGCCGCCAGGAAGTTCGGTCGGCAGGCGCACTTTGTTCGCCGGCAAAACGCCGGACAGATCCTGGCCGTTGACCAGGATCTGCCCTTCCGGGGTAAGGTCAATGATGAACTCGGACCGGTTGCCGTTTTGACGCGCCATGCCCTGCAGCATCATAGTAACCAGCATCGACTGGGTTGCCAGAGATTTATTGCCGCCCTGGTTAAGCAATTGCGACTGCATGCTGGCTACGGCATCATTCAGGCCCTGAATATTCAATGTGATCCTGCCTGTAAAACCGGCCGGCACTGTGCCATTCGCCTTCAGGTTGCCATGACCGGTAATGACCGTCGGGCCGAAACCCTGGCTGTTCAATTCGCGGATAGTGATCCGCGTTCCTGCCCGCGCCATGGATTCTTTGGCCATGGCCAGGCTCATCCCCGGTGCAAAGGAAATCAATTCGCCGGGCAGGTCGTCGATATCGCTGTTCATGGTCAACTGGCGCGGCAGCAGGAATCCATAAGCCGATTCCGGTGACTGGTGCACGATAAAGGCCTGCAACTGGTTATGCCCTGTGACCTTTTTCCCGGTTTCTTCTACCTGAATCGCGGAAACCAGCTTTTCCATTGTAGTGGTCTGGTTATCGGAATCAGTCAGGCTGATCTGTTCGGCTGTGGCATCCAGCGCCAGACGCTTGTTCTCGGCCACCAGAAGCGCAGGATTCAGCAAACCGACGATGCGCAGCAAAGAAAGGCCGTTATTGCCCGGCAATTTGTATTTCAGAGTCAATTTGCCAATGGAACTGCGCGATTTTTCTCCGGCGGTTGCAATATTGATGGCGCTTAAGTCGATTGAATCTGGCCGGGTTGCGGCAATTGTCACATCGGATACGGTGCTATTGGACTGGATCACGGAATCGTTAAAGGACAGCGCCTTTAAATTACCGTTCAGGCTTTGAAAGCTGTTGCTGGCGAAATTCCAGGTGCCGCTTAAATTCTGCTGGCCGATGCCCATCGCGGCGATATCGCGTTTGCCCGCATTCTGGCGCGTGATCTGGGCAGGCAGGGTAATGGTTACGGGACCTGTCAGCGCATCGGCATTATTAGTCTGCAGGGTAATGGATGGAATGGTCCATTGCGATTTATCCGGCGAGGTTACGATCAATGTCGGCAGGATGGCGCGGATAACGCCGCCGCTTTCCTCCGTTGTCACTTCCCCTTGTGCCTTAATATCGGGCGATTGCGCTTCGATCTTCTTGATCTCGTTCTGCAACTGGGTCTGCCAGCTCGAGGCGCCAAAGGCATGCGCCTGGGAGTTAAGGCAAAGAGCCGCAAGGAAAAACAGAATAATGGGAAAACGCATGAAACACCTCTGGTTTGACTATATAGGCCTATTCCTGGAAATTCCATGGCGTATATTAAGTACATGACCCAACTCTATGCCATGCTCGGCCCGACCAATACCGGGAAAACCTATTACGCTATCGAGCGCATGGCGTCTTATAAGACCGGCATGATCGGTTTTCCCCTGCGCCTGCTGGCGCGCGAGAATTACGACCGGATGGTGACCTTAAAGGGCCGCAGCAAAGTCGCCCTGATCACCGGCGAGGAAAAAATCATCCCCCCTTTGGCGCAATATTATATCTGCACGGTCGAGGCGATGCCTGTCTCCCTCAGCGTTGATTTCCTGTGTGTCGACGAGATCCAGCTTTGCGCCGATTCCGAGCGCGGGCATATTTTCACCGACCGGTTGCTGCGCGCCCGCGGCGAGGAGGAAACATTATTTTTGGGCAGTCTGACCATGCGCCAGATGATTCAACGTCTGCTCCCCGATTGCCGCATCCAGACGCGTGAGCGTTTTTCTGCCCTCACCTATAATGGCTACCGCAAGTTGACCCGCCTGCCCCCGCGTTCGGCTATTGTTGCCTTTAACGTCAACGACGTCTATCGCCTGGCCGAGATGATCCGTGTCCAGCGCGGGGGCGCGGCCATCGTCCTGGGTGCACTAAGCCCGCGCACCCGCAACGCCCAGGTGGAAATGTACCAGAAGGGCGAGGTCGATTATTTGGTCGCCACCGACGCCATCGGCATGGGGTTGAATATGGATATCGACCATGTCGCCCTGGGTGCCATGCGCAAATTCGACGGCCATAAATCACGGGGTTTACACGCGCATGAAGTCGCGCAAATAGCAGGCCGCGCCGGGCGTTACCGCTCGCCTGGAACGTTCGGCGTCACCGATCACGTCGATGCCATCCCGCCCGAAATCGTCAACGCCGTCGAAAACCATCAATTCGACAGCGTCACGCAACTGCGCTGGCGCAATCCCAACCTGGATTTCCGTTCCATCGATCACTTGCTGCATAGCTTAAGCGAGACGCCGTCCAAAGAATATTTCACCCCCGCCCGCCAGGCCGACGACCATCTGGCGCTGCAGGCTTTATCGCGCAATCCAAAAATCCGCAGTATTGCCTCATCCCGCGATATGGTGCGCCTGTTATGGGAGGTCTGCGCCATTCCCGATTTCCGCAAGACGCTGATCGACGAGCACCACCGCCTGCTGGAACAGATTTACCTTTTCGTCTCACAGCCCCCCTATATCCTGCCCGAAGACTGGTACAGCGAACAGATCAAGCGCCTGGACCGTTATGACGGTGACCTGGACACGTTGCTTAACCGCATCGCCTATATCCGCACCTGGACCTATATCACGCATATCCGTGAATGGCTGAAGGATGCTGAGCATTGGCAGGCCGTCTCGCGCCTGATCGAAGATAAACTGTCCGATGCCCTGCATGAACGCCTGACCCAGCGTTTTGTCGATAAACGCACCTCCTCTCTGTTGCGCGGGCTGGCGAGTCGCGATAAGCTGCTTGGGGGCGTCAAAAATGACGGCACCGTAATCGTCGAAGGCCACGTCATTGGCCGCTTGCAAGGATGGCATTTTATGGCTGAAGAAACATTGTTGAACGCAGATGGGGACGCCGTCATGCGCACCGCCCGCGCCGTGCTGAAAGAACCGTTGCAGGATGCCATCAGCGTTTTCCCGCAACAGGTTTCCGCCGCCTTTTCACTGGATGATGCCGGCCATATTTTATGGCGCCGCGGCGAAGACAATTTCCCCATCGCGCAATTGGTCAAGGGCACGAATTTCTATCAGCCGAAAATCCGTTTGCTGCATACCGAATTGCTGGACGAGCCGCAGAATAAAATCGTGCTCGCCCGTTTGGAAGCATGGCTTAACGAGCAATCGGAAAAACATTTTGCGCCGCTGGTGGCATTGCGCGACGCCGAGATAAAAGGCACCGGCAAAGGCCTGGCCTTCCAGCTTTACGAACGCACGGGATTAATGCTGCGCAGCGAATTGACCGAATTGCTGACCGGGCTGGAAAAAGAAGAACGCCCTGCCCTCAATAAACTCGGCATCCGTCTGGGCGCGTATTACGTGTACCAGAAAGACATCCTAAAACCCGCCGCGCTACATTTGAAAGCCGTGCTGTGGCGTTTGTTCAACAACGGCGATATCAGCGCAACGCCATTGCCCAAATCCGGCAATGTCTCCATGGCTGCGCCGGAAAATGCCAGCACCGCTTTTTACAGCGCCATGGGTTTCCCCGCCTTCGGCAAAACCTGCGTCCGCGTTGATATGGTCGAACGCCTTAACTCCGCCGTCTTTGATGGCGCCGTCGAAGGTAAATACAAATTCGACCCTGCTTTGGCGTCAACCATCGGCGTCAGCGTCGAAACCGTGCAATCCATCCTGGCCGAACTCGGCTTCCGTTTCGATGACGTCAGCGAAACCACCGGCGAAGGCGAAGAAGCGGTAACAACAACCACCCGCTTCTACCACGTCCGCAAAAAACCCGTCCGCCTGCCGCAAGAGAAAAAAGAAGCCGCTCCACGAACCGAGCGTCCCCAAAACGTTGAACGCGCCCCCCGCAGCGAGCGCCCGCAAAATGCCGACCGCGCTGCCGAAAAACCTGCCTTCGACCGCAGCCACAAAAAGAAACCCCGCACCGATTTCAAAAAACCGGACGAAGCACCGAAGTCAAAAGCGATTACGGGATATAATGCGTTTGCTGAACTGGCCGCGTTGAAGAAGAAGTAATCCCTCAATTATCATTCGAGGAGGAACGACGAGAAATCCCCTGCGGAGCATGTACCCGCATAAACCCCATGAGATTCCTCGTTCCTCGGAATGACAGATTTGAGTTAATCATGCACCTCACCACCCCACGCCTCACCCTTCGCCCTTTACAAGAAACCGACGGCCCGGCAATCGCCCAAGCGACAGACGAAACATGGGACGACCTGCAGCAATGGATGCGCTGGGCCATTGACCGCCAGCAGCGCACTGATCCCGTCAACTGCGCCACCTATGCCAAAAATTGCAACGAGGCTTTCCAGCAGAAAACAGATTTCACCTTTGGCGCTTTTTTAAAAGATAATAATGATTTTGTTTTGCTGTCCCGGCTGGCAACGGGCAAGGAACCAAGCGCTTTGGAATTCTGCGGCTATTGGTGCCGCAAGAAATACCAGGGCCAGGGCTTTATGACCGAAGCGGTCAGCGCCATCATTCGCTACGCTTTTGACGAACTGCATGCCACCCGCCTGCAGATCAGGCACGCCGCCGGCAACCAAAAAACCCGCGCCGTCATGGACCACGCCGGGTTTGTAAAGGAAGCGGTTTTACGCAACGCACATCAATTGCCGGATGGGTCGTTTGTGGATGAGCATGTTCTGTATTTAACGAAAGATCAGTGGCAAGTAATCAATTCTTGACCAGACGCATCAATTACCGAGGATAATTTAGCGATGAGCACAAGACACTAACAAAAAGTACTCAGTTAAGGCCATATATAGACTTGATCCGTGGAGCGCGTATTTGCATCTCATGTATTTCTTCGTCCATATTCAACTCTACTCCTAAAATACCTGAAACAGGATATTTCTTACGAGCTAAGAGCCCGTTGCCTGCTTCATTCATTTGCAGAAGCCCTTCTTCTCGTCTCCACTGATATTTGGCAAGGTCGTTTACTGCCAATTCAATATTATAATCCCTATCTTCTGCAGATAACTCAGTAGGAATTTCACCGTCTTTCATTTTCTTTAAGGTCAGAATCTTATTTGCTTTAACTAGCTCAATCGTTGTAATCAGATCAGCTTCTTTATCCAGAACGGTTGCTTCAGTCATTTTACGCATTTTAATCCCCCCTTGTTAAACAATATTATTCAACGGATAAATTAATTGTCAAGACATAATATGAAATGAAACTTTGAACAGCCTTTATCCACCCGACAAAATCTCGTCATACACCGCCAAAGTCTGGGACGTCATTTGTTCCTTGCCGAAATGCTGGCTGACAAAATTCATGGCGTTATTGCCCATCATCTGCCGTTCCGCCGGGTTCATGTCCAGGGCCTTGTTCATGGCGGCGGCCATGGCGTCGGCGTCATCGGGGGGGACTAGGAAACCGGTTTCGCCGTCGATCACGACTTCCTTGTGGCCGCCAATGGCGGAGGCGACGACAGGCGTGCCCATGGCCTGGGCCTCGACCGGGATGCGGCCGAATCCTTCCGGGACCAGCGACGGGGCCACGACCAATTGCGCCAGGCGCAGGGCGGCGGGCATGTCGCTGCAGATGCCGACGATGCGGATTTTTTCTTTCAGCCCATGCTGGGCAATAAAATGATGCAATTCTTCCTGGTAATGCTCGCGGTCCGGCGTCGCCCCGCAGATGATGCAGAAATAATCGTCGCGGTTCAGCTTGGCCAAGGCTTCGATCAGAATATGGTGCCCCTTGATCCGCGTCAGGCGGCTGGGCATCAGGATCAGATGCTTGTCCTCGGGCACCTGCCATTCGCGCGCCAGTTTGATCAGGCGTTCGGAATGGATCATATTAGGGTGAAACCGCTCCAGCGGCGTGCCGCGATAAATGATGCGAAGGCGCGAAGGATCGGTGTGGTAATGGTCCAGAATATGCTGGGCAATATATTGTGAGATGGCGATAACCCGCACGCCCTTGGCCATCACGCTGTTATAACGTTGTTTCAGTTTGCTGCTGAATTTATAGGCGGCGTGAAATGTCGTCATGAACGGGATGCCGGTCTTTTTGGCGGCGAAATACCCGCTCCAGGCGGGGGCCCGGCTGCGGGCGTGGACCAGGTCGATTTTATGGTCCCGGATGATTTTTTCCAGCTTTTTGGCATTGCGCCAGATCGTAAGCGGATTCTTCTTTTTCAGCGGCAGATGGATGATTTTGCCCCCTGCACGGATAATTTCACCCGACCAGCGCCCGCCTTGAGTGGCGACAAAGGCCACATGCCCGGCTTGGGTCAGGGCGGCGGTGACATCGATGCAGGACTGCTCGGCACCCCCCGATTGCATAGTGGGGATCAATTGCAGGATACGAAAGGGTTTTTGGGTCATGCGGCAAAGCTTACCGTAATCCATTTAAGCGTCCAGTCAAAAAATGCCCATGAAAAAAACCGCCCGGATTGCTCCGGGCGGTTTAATTTTATCAAAGCTGTAAAGCTTAGAATGTGTAACGCAGGCCGCCTTTGACTTCGTGAGCAGAGTAGTCTGCATTAACGGTGGAATAGTCAAAATTAAGAGCGTCAACATAACGGTAGTCAGCTGTCAGAGCCCAGTTGTTGTCGATGTTGAAGGAAACACCAGCGATACCTTGGTATACAAAGTTGTTTTCGCTTTCGCTTACGTCCGTAGCATCAAGTTTCTGGTAAGCCCAACCAGCGCCGACACCCAAATAAGGTGTGAAACGTGTGTCGTTCTTGATATCCCAGAATGCGTTCAGCATGTAGGTGTATGTTTCAGCGTCACCAGCACGGGCACCGTCAAGATCGTTGTCGCGGTAAGCGGCTTCGAGTTCAGCGCGAACCATTGGGTGGAACTGCCAGCCCAGGGAAACGGAGTAAACACCGGAATCATCCAGGTTGTCATCTGGGAAGCTGCCGCCGGCTGCGCCAGCAACATACAGACCAGTTGTCTGAGCCGAGAAGGGGTTCCAGTTGTAGTATGTTTCGCTGTGGTAGCTGGTGGTTTTGTAGGTGGTGGTCGCTGTTCTATCAGCGGCGTTAGCAGCCGAGAAAGCAGTAGCGGACAGAAGAACTGCCATGATTGGAAGAAGAATTTTTTTCATTAGGTGCTCCTAAAGGATTTAAACGAATTGGATCATATCAAATATGCCCGAACGAGAATGACATTAGGTTCCGATTCATAAATAGGCTATAAGGAAAATTAAGCCCAGAGCACTCATTTCACCAATGTGACCAAAAAGCCACAGTGCGATTTATGGATCGGAATCGCTTACCCGCCCGGCAAAACCGGGCTGCATAGCAGAGAAATCATGTGAGAAAAAATGGTGAGTTCGGTGGGACTTGAACCCACGACCTACTGATTAAAAGTCAGTTGCTCTACCGATTGAGCTACGAACTCACATGATGCAAGGGCAACAACGCCCCAACAGCGGGTTACTTTATGGCGTCTGAAGACAGAGGTGTCAAGCAGAAAAACCTGTAGAAGTTTTACACGTTAATATTAGTCGAAGGCCTCTTTGCCAAGAACTTTCTGCAGGATAGCAAAGGCCACGCTGAACGCTTGAGAATTTTCCTCAGCTTCTTTTTCTTTACCTGGGTTTTGGTCAGGGTGATTTTCCTTTTGGAGCTTTCTATAAGCCCGTTTGATTGTTTTAGGATCCGCTCCAGGTTCAAAACCGAGCTTTTCATAGGCTCTAGAAACATTTTCACTAGTCAGGCGATTCAAGTTAACTCTCGACCAATAAGTTGACATGTTATCACCAGAACCGGCCGCACTCCCTGTTGTACTTGAATTTGATCCCGAATTATTTCTGGCATTTCCGGAACCGCCCGATCCTGTATTAGACCCTGATGTATTATTACCTGAAGTGCGAGAGCCGCCTGACCCTCCTGAGCTTCCAGCAACGAATGGTGCCATTGCCATTAAATTCGGATTGCCTCTTCCAGCCCCTCCAGTAAAACTACCTACAGTTGAACCTCCGCCTGTAGAGCCTGTGGAGCCAACTGTGGGACCGCCTGAAGGCCCGCCGCCGGAGACAAATGGCGGTGGTGCTGGGGGCCGTCTGTTATTAAGCGCATTGCGAACCTGGCCATATCCTGCACTGACAGCACCGCCAACCATATTGGCCGTCTTGCCGGTGACAAAACCTCCAACAGCGGCCATTTCGCCAGCTGAGTCACCCATGCTGGTCCCGCGAATACTGCCATAGCCTGGCTGCATATTAAGCCAGCGACCGAATTGTTGCGGCAGGGCATCGATCAGTTTAAAACAAGAAGTTGCCAAGCTATAAACGCCGATCATATAGACAAAAAGCATACCGATCGCGCCAACCGCGCCGGCGTTCCAGGATATCGATCCGCCACTGTCATAAGCGTCCATATAAAGAAGGAGCGCATTGTTGAAATAGCCGATAGCCGCACTGAATACCAGAATGGCGCCAAGCAGGGAAAAAACAATCATTGTCGGCCGCAGCATGATATCGAACAGCATTTTAGCCCCCTCTTTGCCCACACCGGCAAGATCCCCTTCAAGCGTGATAAAGGACAAGGCCCATAAGGGTATGCCGATAACGGCTTCGGCCACGGCTGCAATCCATTCGACCACGGCAAAAGCAAAATACATAAAGGGCATTAAAGGCACGACGAACATCAGGATAAATCCAGGGAC
>JAQGJA010000189.1 GCA_028290805.1 Alphaproteobacteria bacterium | reverse complement strand
GGTCCGACACGATTACCCCCAATGGCGACCGCTTCTTCGAAAGCGAGGAAGACGCCTTTAATATTTTCCAGGACGAGATGCAGAAAAATATCTGGCCGCATGCCTATGCGCCAGAAAAATGGCATATGGCCGATAATAACAATATCCGCGAATTGTCCCTGAAAAACATGCTGGACGACCTGGCCACAACGACCCTGACCCCGACCAATATCACCGCCATGTTCGGCGGCGAAACCATGCGCAATGCCGCTTTGGGCTTTATCGGCCTGCTCATGCTGGTCATGGCCGGGTTTGTCCTGTACTCCCTGTTTGCGCCCGCCGATATCGGCCCGCTGCCTTCAACGCGCACGCCCGAACAGATTGCCGCCACCGCCCGTATCATGACGCTGAATGCGCCAAAGGGCAAAGCCGCCGATGCGGTTTCCCCGCGCCAGCTGTTGAAACAATGCGGCACGGCCGCCGCAGGCTTGTATGTCTCGATGCCCGGCTGGACCCCGGCCAGTTTTACCTGCGCCAGCGGCAAGGCCGCGATGGCCTGGCAACAGAAAAAAGGCTCTCTCAGCGATGCCAAGGCCATCGGCCTGAAAACCTGGCCCCCCGCCACCGCAGTGGCTTTGGCCAACCGCATCCTGACCGCCACCACCACGCTGGGCAGCCTGCCCAAGGTCGAGACTGCCGCCTTGCCGATCCAGGAACAGGCTTTGCTGTATCTGGAACAAAATCTGCAGCCTCTGGGCGCGCTACAGGTCAAGCCGGTGGTGCCGCCCGCCCCGCCTGTGCCAAAGGCGCGCACCAGCATGTTATCGGCAGCGCCGGCGCCGGCCCCGCCGCCGCCCAGATTGCCCTCCTATCTGGATATCCAGATGTCCTCGGGCTTCAGCCCCGACCAGATGGCACCGCTTTTGGAACAGCCCGGGCTGGAATTGCTCAAGCTGGACTGGAATATCACCAGCGGCGTCTGGCAATATAAAGTCAAATGGACCTATGACACCCCCGCCCCTGTTGCGCCCGCCGCCCCGGCAAAGCCTGGTGCAGCACCTGCAAATGCCGCAGTCCCCGCGGTCGTTCCAAACGCTGCCGCCAGCCCTGCAGGCCCCGTGACACCGCAACAGCCCGGCATCGCGGGCAACACCGCCGCTGCCGCCCGCCAGTTGCAACCGGTCAACCCCGCCCCCATTTCGCCTTCAGCCCCGGAAGGACGCTAAGATGTCTTTGAAATTGAAATTCTTTATCGCCCTGTTCCTTGTCCTTGCGCCGCATGTCCGCGCCGCCGATACGCTCTGCCCCGATGTGGATGAAGCGCGGCGGACCATGCCGGGCGATGTAGCCGGGGTCCAGGCGGATATCGACCGCCTCAATCTGTGCGTCGAACGCGCCCGATTGTTGAAACAGCTGGACGATATCGCCCAGGCGCGCGGCGAAACTTTGAAAAAAATCACGGCATCCCCGGACAGTTTTTCCTCCCAAAGCAGCCCGAACATGGGCGGCATCCCCGCGATGCCGATGGCAGCCCTGCCTGAATTGCCTCAAGGTAAATCCATCGAGGGCAAACCGATCGAAGTCAGGCCCGGTGAAGTCAAAATCCAGAAAGCCGCCCCCAATCCGCTGGGCGATGCGCCCAAAACCCCCGAAGCCAAGCCGGGCGGCAGCTGGAAACTGCGCAAGATCTGGGGCCAGGGCGCGACCATGCACGCCCAGCTCAGCGATAATTCCGGCATCCTGCTGAATGTCATCAAGGGCGACCCCTTGCCCGATGGCGCGGTAGTGGAAAATCTTTCCGTCAAGGGCGTCACAATTTCACAAAACGGTAAGATAAGTGATCTACCATGGGACGACATGTCTTCCGTGAAAAAAACCAATGAAACCGGCAAATAAATGCTGATGCGCACTTCCCGAAACGGTCCGATAGACCCGGATATTCCGCTGACCGCCGAAGGCGGCATTTTCGACCGCGGCGATAATTTCCGTTCCATCGTGGCTTTTTACAGCGACGGGCGCCTGCTGGCTTCCAAATCCCACATCGCCAACCCCCAGGTGATTTCCTTTATCGAGGAAGTAAAGCTGGACGGGTTCGACGATGTCCGCGTCGAGGCTGTCGATATCGGCGCGATCGCCCTGTGCTACGAAGGCAAGAATGGCGGCACCTCGCGCGTCAATAACAGCCGCGATTCCGCCCGCATGCGCCGCGAGGTCATCGACCTGGTCGGTGCGCTTTCAAAACGCCGCACTTCGGACATCCATATCATCGTGGGCGAAACGGCCTGTTCGGTGCGCGCGCGTATCGACGGTTCCATGACCCATGTCGCCGACTGGCCGAGCGAATACGGGCACAGTTTCTGCGCCGCCGCTTTTGCCATGGCCGATGCCTCTGACGTTAATTACCAGCCCTATGAATACCAGGGCGCACGCTGTTCCAACCGCAAGGATCTGCGCCTGCCCGAAGGCGTGATCTCGTTGCGTATGCAGTTCAACCCGACCACCTATGGCGGGCGGGCGATGATCATCCGTATTCTTTACGATTCCGACGACCGCACCCAGGGCGATATCGGCGATCTGGGCTTTGCCCCCGAACAGGTCGAGGATTTCGAAATGCTGCGCGCCAAGCCTTTCGGCATCAATATTGTCGCAGGGCCAACGGGGCACGGGAAATCCACCACGCTGCAGCGGAACATTCTGGCCATTCTGCGCGAATATAAAAACAACATCGCGATTTTCACGGTCGAAGATCCGCCGGAATATCCCATCCCCGGCGCGGTTCAGATGCCCGTTGTCAACGCCAATACATCCGAAGAACGCGCCGAAGCCTTTACCCGCGCGATTGCCGCAGCATTACGCTCCAACCCCGACCGCATCATGATCGGTGAGGTGCGCGATGCTTCATCCGCCAAACTCGCCTTTGAAGCGGCGATGACGGGCCACCAGGTCTGGACCACTTTGCACAGTAACGACGCCATCACCATCCCGTTCCGCCTGCGCGATTTGCATGTCGAGGAATATAAACTGGTCGATCCTTCCCTGCTCACCGGCCTGGTTTCCCAGCGCCTGGTGCGGAAACTCTGCCCCCATTGCAGGCGGCCGATCATCAATTC
>JAQGJA010000099.1 GCA_028290805.1 Alphaproteobacteria bacterium | reverse complement strand
TAATTGGCTGCCGTTTCGGCCGGCGGCATCAGCACGCCGTCATCCAGCGTATAATCCATCAACAGCTGGAGTTTCGCGAGCGCGGCAAGATCCCCATGCGGGTCACCGAAAAAATCATGGCAGGTAATGTTTCCGGCTGTTGCAGGGCGTGCTGACTGGGTCATCTTTGTATTGTAAGTGCTGTTAACGGGAAGATCGTTATATATAGGCCCTATGCGGGATGCAACCGGCGAAGATGACACGGCGCAGCAACGCAGTGCAGCATGGGACGTTCAAAGGGGTTTAAGGGGGTTTAACGCGGGACAATTAAGAGTATATTTGTTAATGCGTGATACGGTGTTAAAGATCTCGCTACCCGGCATCCGTACAACCTTCTCCTGTTTGTTCATCATTTTCCGCAAAGTCCGCTCCATGAAAAAAACCTGCCTGTTTTTCGCTGCTGTTTTCCTCCTTGCTTTCACGGCCATGCCTGCACGCGCCGGGGTGAACGGCGACCAGCCCGAAGCCTTGCCGCTTGAAATCGGCCTCTTATACAACAAGCTTTTGGAACGTACGCCCAATTACGACAGCCTGCTTGCCAGCAATCCCTCCTTGCGCCGCGGTTCGCCCAGTTATGTCGGGGATGCGCGGTTGGTCGAACAAAAAATATTTCTGCAGGGATTGTATAATTCCTATAGCGCAAACACGCCCATGGTCGTTTCCCGCTTTTTAAAGGTCGAGGAGGTGAACACCCAGTTGCGCAGCGCCTTGTTGCAGACAATTGAAATGGACGATCCGGTGATCTATCAGATCGGCGGCGAAAATTACGGTATTTTCCTGCGCAACGGCAAAGCGATTTCTGCCCTGGCCCCGCCTTATGAGTTCGACAATTTCGACATGCTGCAATCTTATACCGAAAAAGGCAAAGGGCCTGTACGCGCATCGATCCTTATCCGTCCCGTCGCCGCCGACCCCGAGGATTTCATCATGCCTTCGGGGGCGAAAATACATGTGATTCTGGCCGAGGCCATGGCAGTTGAAATCACCGCCCCACGCGAGAAGCGGATTATCGTCTACAAAAAATTCGAAGTGGCCCCGCGCGACGCAAATGCGCTGGAGCTTCCTTTGAACAAGGGCGAAACCGTCGGCGGCCCGGCCTCCGATGTCGATCCTTCCCAGGCGCCGCCCCGCCCACAGGAAAATATCATCCAGCGCGTACAGGCTGAAATTAAATAACCGCACCGCACCATCGAACGCATGAATATTTCTTGACAGCACCTGTTTAAATCTGGAATACTTAACATTGTTCACAAACATTGGGAGGTGTGAGATGAAGATCCTGGAAATGTTTTTCCAAAGCCGGGAAGAAGCGCTGGAAGAAAGAAAATTTCACCATGAAGACGATTTTCGCCAGTATCTTATGGATAATAACCCCGATCGTTATCAGATCATTGAACAATCGCGCTTGGAAGACGCCCATTCTTCCTTTGGCGCCCGCCTAGGCCGCATGATCAGCCAATTCAAGGAAGACTGCCTTGTCGCACCGACGCGCCCTGTACAGCGCAACAATCCTTACGCAGTGGATTAGACGCTTCTGGTTCAGTCTTCAATAATATAGCGGAACGTTACTTTGAAGAAGCTGATTTAATCGAAAAAACGTGCGCGGTGTCCATTGCTTTAACTTCGGCGCCAGCGGATGTTTGCGCCGCAATGCGATCCGCAACGGCGATGGTGGCCTGTGTGCCGTTATACTTCAGGACATCCAGTGCAGCGCGGCCATAACCTATTTTATCCTGAGTCTGTTCGATATGTTTTTCAGCCAGTTCGATATAGGAATGGCTAGAGTTCTGCAAATCGCCACGCATTTCCGACAATGCATTCTGGTCCAGTTTCTTTTTGCTGTCTTCCAGCAGGACGAGTTGTTTTAATCCTGCTTCCGCCAGGCCATGAGCCTTTTGAGAGGAACCGGAAAGCACGATACGGCATAAGGTGGCGGCCTCTCGTGCTTCTGAGGCATATGAAGCTATACCGCTATTAAAAACGCGGTCACGGTCAGAGGCCATGTAAACGGGAGCAATCGTTTTCAGCTTCTGCTGGGCAAAATGATTACGCACGCCGTCGATTTCTTCGCCTTCAAGTTCAGGCGGCAAAAGATCCGTTATTTTATATTCCGTGTTGTTACTCTTTGACGATTTATAACGGCTGTAATCCGTCAGAAATCGATGCGTCTTTTCCGGGGTGTCAAAGACTTCCTGAAGGACTGCCCGGTTGCCGTGTTGAAGTTCGTCAATGATAACGCCATAAAACTTGTCGGCTTCGGGATTTTCTTCACCGTTATAAGGGCTGGTCATATGATGAAAATCCTCCACCAGGGTTTTTATTGCTTCCTGCTGGGAAGGCTTGGCCTGGCCGTCTTTCGTTTTGACATGATCAAGCAGGAGGTGGAAACTTTTTTTAACGTTCTCGCCGTTGCGCATGTTCTGGGTTTCAACGGCGATTTCTTTTATAGCTTGCACCTTTGCCTGGTCGTCGGAATGAAATTTAAGGATAGCAATATTATCCGGTAGGGACAGGCTATGGGTTGAACGCCTGCCCGTTTTCACAATTTTAAGCGCGGCTTCCCCTGCTGTAAAAAGTTCGGGATCACCTTTGCGAAACTCTTCAAGATAGTAATCGGCGTATGTACCATCACTGTTGGGCGAAAAATTTTTATCCAAAGCGACCAGCGCAGCCTGGCATTCCTCAGACTTTTTATCTTTGCTATAGGCTTTGATGGCTTCGTGCCCGTATTGTTTTCCGGCTTGAGCGCAATTATAATCTCCCTGTCCGTCGCCTCGGCCTTTTTTAGCCAATAAGGGCATGACGGCAAGCCGTGCTTCGAGCGCATGCGGATTTGATGTATCCGACACAATCTCTTCAAAAATATTCAGCGGGGAGCCATCCTCAATTTTTGCAACGGCAGGACCGATATCGCGATTCTTTAAAGCTGTTTTTGCGAGATCAATCTCTTTCATAAGTTTGGCCGCCTCAAGAGCGACCCCTTTTTTGGGCTTTTGCGCAATAAGGGCATCGACCGTATCCCTGTCATACGCTGTTTTGTACAGATCGACGACCGCTGTCACGCTTAAATCACCGCTGGGTCTTTTAGCCGCATCTAATTTTTCCTGCAGGGCTTTTGCCCGTTTTTGTTTATCAGTCAATAAAAAGTTTAACATCGGTAATACTCCGCGTGGTTGATCAAATTGAGGTATTAAATATTGAATTGTCGGGGCTTGGAGACGGTATAGTCCATTGCCCGGTGCCTGCTTTCGATCGCTGGCAGGCTGGTTATATTGCTGTGGAAGACTTTTATTTTTGCGGTCTGTTCAAGTTCATTCAGCGCGATAGTGACGTCGGCCAGAACGATGTCGGCGGCATCGCGGGCTTGTTCCTCTGCAAAGGCTTTTTCGCCGCCATCCTGGTAAGCCATCATGTTTTTGACATCTATCACCCGTATCAGGTCAACATCAAGCAAATGGCCGTTTTTAAATTTTGGTACTGCCAGCTTCGCGGCCCGGCGCATGAGGTCGAGCCCTTCAGTCTGGTTCGTCATTTTTTCTTCGCCGGGGGCGGCGTAATTGGCGAAATGGTCCTGGCCGTTTTTTGCATCGAAAAGCGCCAGGGCATATTCCGTCATCATCGAAAAAGCGGTGATGTTTTCTTCGGCAAGATCGGCGGTCATAGCGGCCAGGGTGAGGGAGGCTGCGGCGAATTCATCGGTAGAGACTTCGGCGCCTTCCGCCCTTTCATCGGCCA
This sequence comes from Alphaproteobacteria bacterium, assembly GCA_028290805.1. Taxonomy (GTDB): domain Bacteria; phylum Pseudomonadota; class Alphaproteobacteria; order Micavibrionales; family SZUA-601; genus JAQGJA01. The sequence continues at coordinate 2,923 of JAQGJA010000099.1, read as the reverse complement.
GATAGGTCATCAGGTTTTTTGAATAGGTGATATAGGCGTCTATATCCTTTGTCAGCTGGGTTTTTTGCATTTTACCCTTGTAATAAGCGCCCGTGGAAATAACGGCAAGAACAGCACGGGTGTCCTCGGTTAAAGGGGCAAGCTCTTCATTGATCCGGCCCATTTCGGAAACGGCTTCGTCGCGCGGCTTGTTTTTGTCATGTATTTTTGCCATCTCGTTGATCATAGTCTGGGTGGCCGAAAACTTGAGCCCCTGATCCCCGTGCGCCGACTGGAAAGCAAGCGCAGCTTTTATAACCGGATGCAAAGGGGGCGCAGGGACAGAATCCACGTCAGGTGCCGGGGCAGCTTCCAGGGCAGATTTTTTATCCAGGGTCATCAGGATCTCCATAATATGACCGCATTATGACATAAGTGCTGGAAGATTACAAAGGAAAAGCCTTTACCGGAGTAAGGGATGGCAATAATGGGTGTTACATTCAAGGATTCCCTTGACGATTCCGGAATTCAGTCCTATAACCCTTGTTAGCACTTGCCTTAGGGGAGTGCTAATTCAGACTTTTCAATCATTTCAAGGAGAAACCGCATGAGCTTCCGCCCCTTGCATGACCGCGTCCTGGTAAGCCGTCTCGAAGGCAGAGAGACTACCAAGGGTGGCATCATCATCCCAGACACCGCCAAAGAAAAACCGATGGAAGGCACCGTTGTCGCTGTTGGCACCGGCTATCACGGCGAAGACGGCACGACCCGTCCGCTGGCCGTACAGACAGGTGATACCGTTGTCTTCGCCAAATGGTCCGGCACCGAACTGACCATCGACGGCAAGGAATATCTGGTCATGAAAGAATCCGACATCATGGGGATTCTGGACACGACCACCACCGCGCAGCAAAAAGCGGCGTAGCGTGAAAAAAGTTTAAACCACAGAGACACAGAGGGCACAGAGGTTCACAGAGAGAGAAAATAAATCTCTGTGAACCTCCTCTATAACTCTGTGCCTCTGTGGTTAATAAAATTTTTGCCGTTATCACGGCATTTCGAAATCCACCTTTTAACAGTATTAAGGAGCCAACACATGGCCGCTAAAGAAATCATTCACAGCACCAATGCCCGCCGCAAGATGAAGGCCGGCGTGGATAAACTGGCCGATGCCGTCAAAGTGACGCTTGGTCCAAAAGGCCGCAACGTTTTGATTCAAAAATCATACGGCGCGCCGCAGATCACCAAAGACGGCGTTACCGTCGCCAAGTCGATCGAATTGTCCGATGCCTATGAAAACATGGGTGCGCAACTGGCCAAAGACGTCGCTTCCCGTACCAACGACCAGGCCGGCGATGGCACCACCACTGCAACCGTTTTGGCCCAGGCGTTTTTGAACCCCGGCATCAAGGCTGTTGAAGCCGGCGCCAATCCGATGGACCTGAAACGCGGCATCGACAAAGCGGTTACCGCCGTCGTCGCCGATCTGCAGGCCCGCGCTACGAAAATCAAATCTAACGATGAAATCGCCAAAATCGCCACCATTTCCGCCAATGGCGACAGCGAAATCGGCAAGATGATCGCCATGGCGATGGAAAAAGTCGGCAATGAAGGCGTGATCACCGTCGAAGAAGCCAAATCGATGGAAAGCGAACTGGAAGTCGTCGAAGGCATGCAGTTCGATCGCGGCTATATCTCTCCGTATTTCATTACGAATGCCGAGAAAATGGAAGTCGTGATGGACAATCCGTATATTTTGTTCAACGAGAAAAAACTCTCCACGCTGCAGCCTTTGCTGCCTGTGCTGGAAGCCGTCGTGCAATCGGGCCGTCCGTTATTGATCATTGCCGAAGATATCGAAGGCGAAGCGCTTGCGACTCTGGTTGTCAATAAATTGCGCGGCGGTCTTAAAATCGCCGCCGTCAAGGCCCCCGGTTTCGGCGATCGCCGCAAAGCGATGCTGGAAGACATGGCGATTTTGACCAACGGCACCGTGATCTCGGAAGATCTGGGCATGAAGCTGGAAACCACCACGCTGGACATGCTGGGCACAGCCGTCAAGGTGATGATCACCAAGGATACCTGCACGATCATCGGCACGGCTGAAAAATCCAACATCGAAACCCGCGTCAAGCAAATCAAAGCCCAGATGGAAGCCACCACTTCCGACTACGACAAGGAAAAACTGCAGGAACGTTTGGCCAAGCTGGCCGGCGGCGTCGGCGTGATCCGTGTCGGCGGTGCGACCGAAGTCGAAGTGAAAGAGAAAAAAGACCGCATCGATGATGCGCACCGCGCCACCCAGGCCGCTGTCGAAGAAGGCATCGTGGCCGGCGGCGGTACCGCCTTGCTGTACGCAACCAAGGCGCTGGAAACCCTGAAAGGCGACAATGCCGACCAGGATATCGGCATCGCTATCGTGCGCCAGGCCCTGCAAGCGCCGATCCGCCAGATCGTGCAAAACTGCGGCGCCGAAGGCTCGATTATTGTCGGCAAATTGCTGGAACAAGGATCGAATACCTATGGCTATAACGCGGCAACCGACACGTTCTGCGACATGGTCACCGAAGGCATTATCGACCCTGCAAAAGTCGTCCGCGTCGCCCTGCAATCGGCCGCCTCGATCGCAGGCCTGATGATTACGACAGAAGCGACCATCGCCGACGCCCCCGAGAAAAAAGCCGCCAACGACCACGGTCACGGCGGCGGAATGGGCGGCATGGATGCCATGGGCGGCATGGGCGGTATGGGTTTCTAAAGAACCCGGCCGTTCTGGCAGCTTTATTACAAATGCAAACCCCGGAGCAATCCGGGGTTTTTATGAATGGGTAAAGTTATCCAATAGGTTTTGACTTTTACGTAAAGATCATGTAAGATAGATAAATCTTAACCTTCCGTTGAGGATCCCATGGTTTATACAGCTGATCTCCCCCATCTTGGCCGT
>JAQGJA010000071.1 GCA_028290805.1 Alphaproteobacteria bacterium | reverse complement strand
CTGGCGCACTGTATTGAGGTTTTCCAGTCCCTGGGACGATTTGCCGATATTGCTTTCCAGCGTGGTGTTTTGCTGGCCCAGTTCTTCGGTGACTGATTTCAGATGCAGGGCGATTTTGCCGGCGATCAAAGCGACATCCTGGCCTTTGGTCTGCAGTTCGTATTGCAGATGGCTGGTATCGCCTTCCATTTTCTTGGCGGCCAGCACAAAATCGGCGGCTTTTTTATCCATCATCCTGCCGATGGTTTCGGCGTGGTCATGCACCTGTTGCGTGGCAGTGGACATGATGGTGATCGGTTGCTGTACGGCTTCGGTAATCTGGGCGATGCCCTGTTGCAAAGACTGGGTCGTCTGGCCGACTTTTTCCAAAGCTTCTTTCAGCGTTGCTTCGATGGCCAGCGCATTCTGGCGCGTGGCTTCCCCGGCATTGCCCATGGCTTCTTTTCGCGCATCGAACAGGGCGGTGAGGTTATCGATCTGCTCCTGGATGGTGGCAAAAGCCGAAGAGGTATCGGCGATCTTGCGGTTGATATCGTTCAACAGATTGCCGGTAATGCCTTCTGCGCGCGTGCCCAGCTTGTCGACTTCGCCGAACAAGGCTTCGGTCGCCTGAACCAGTGTATTTTGCGTCTGGCCCAAGGCGCCTATGGTTTTTTGTTCCAGGCGGTCGATGGCGCTTTGCAGCACGGTTTCAATGCGCGATGTTTCGCTTTCAGCGCGCTCTCCGGCCTGGGCCAAGCGATCGACGGCCTGGGTCGTCAATGTGGCGATGTTTTGCGCGTTCTGGTTGGATTGAACCAGGATATGCTGCAGCGAAGTCGATTGCCCTTCAAGGCGGGTTTCGATCAGCTTGGCTTTATCCAGCGCATCATCGGTGAATTCATATAATTTACCGGTCGATTTCTGTAGCGCATCAGCCAGGCGATAGGTCTTGTCTTCGATGGCTTCGGCTTCGATGCGCAATTCCTGGCGCTGCGCATGCATTTCTTCACTGGCTTTTTTCAGCGCTTCGCCGGTTTGCAGATGCAGCGTATCAAGATGCTCGACGCGGGATTGCAATTGCTGGACGAAATCATTCAGGGCGGTTTCGGTATTACCGGACAGGGTGGCGAATTTCGTTTCGACCTCCCCTGATGCGGTGCCGATGCGCGCGACGGTGCCTTCAAGGCGGGCGGTGCCGATATTAATTTTCTTTTCTGCCAGATCGGTTTGCTGGGAAAGTTCGCCGGTGATCTTTTCCCAGACCTGGCTGTTGGCTTTTGTCTTCTGGTCCAGGCGGTCGATATTTTCTTCCAGCTGCTTGCCCAGGAAAACCGTTTCGCTCATCCGCGTCGTCAGTTTGGCGGTCAGTTTATCCAGGCCGATAATCGTGTTTTCGCCGCCTTCATACATTAAATGTGTCTGGTCCTTTAACCCGGCACGCGCTTCTTCGATCGCCTTGAGGGCGATGCGGGTTGCCTTGGTCATTTCGCCGGTCTGGCGAATCAGGCGTTCGATATCGTTATTGACGCGCTTGTCCGCTTCGTCTGATGGAAAGATCAGGCGCTGGATTTCCTCACGCAAGGCATCGGCATACATTTTGACGTCATTGGAACGCAGGATGAAGGCTGCGATCATCCAGAACAGGGCGATGGGGGTCAAAATCCCGGCCAGAAAACCGCCCAGTTCATGCGGGCGCATGGCCGAAACATTGCTCCAGCCCACGGTGCGCTGCACATACATGGCCGCGCCAAGCAGCCAGAAAAAAGAAATGATGACGCCCGTAGCGCGCAGCAAATGCGTGTTGAGCACGGCGTTTTGCGGGTTGTTGATGGCAGATTTCAGCAAAAGCGGTTTGTTTTCCACGTTATTGGCGGGCTTGAGGCCTTTGACATCAACGCCTTTTAAAAAGCTGGTAAAGTCGGGCTTCTTTTGCTCCGGTTGTTTTTGATCCGATGGGGGTCTTTCTTTAAAATTTTCGTTGCCTGCCATCAGATGCGTCCTTATATCAAAAGATTACCAAAACCTTAATTCTTCTTTTACACGAAACAAAATCATGACTCAAGTGAAACCTGTTCATATTATCGGCGCGGGCCTGGCCGGTTCCGAAGCGGCGTGGCAGATCGCCCAAAGCGGGGTGCCCGTCATCCTGCATGAGATGCGCGGCGTGGTAAAAACCGAGGCGCACCATACCGATCAATGCGCCGAGCTGGTCTGTTCCAATTCCTTTCGTTCCGATGACGATGAATATAACGCGGTCGGCTTGCTGCACTGGGAAATGCGCCAGATGAATTCGCTGATCATGGAAGCAGGCAATATTCACAAGGTCCCGGCGGGCGGCGCACTGGCCGTGGACCGCGATGCATTTGCGGCGCATGTGACAAAAGTTTTAAGCGAACATCCACTGGTAACCATTTGCCGCGAAGAAATTACCGGATTGCCGCCCGAAGAATGGGACAGCGTGATCATTGCGACCGGCCCTTTGACCGGAAGCGGGCTGGCCACCGCGATCCAGGAATTGACGGGCGAAGATTCGCTGGCCTTTTTCGACGCCATCGCGCCCATCGTGCACCGCGAAAGTATCAATATGGAGGTAGCCTGGTTCCAGTCCCGCTATGATAAGGAAGGCCCAGGCGGGGATGGTGGTGGCGGCGCGGGGAAAGATTACATCAACTGCCCGATGAACAAGGA
>JAQGJA010000068.1 GCA_028290805.1 Alphaproteobacteria bacterium | reverse complement strand
ACGTTGCTGTTTCTCGGTTGCAAAAACGTTGATCAGGCCCGCCTGGCGGTTGACCGAGAAATAGGGGCTGATGGAACCACCCGCGCCACCGCCTGCTGCTGCGGCAGGAGCTGCACCGGCTGCCGTGCCGCCGCCTGCGGCATTTTGTGTTGCGGTCGGATTGGCAAGACCTGCAACGGGCGGCGTTCCTGTATTGATCGTGATGGACGGTGCAGGCGCGGCGGCCGCAGCCGGTGCCGCGGTACCTGGAGCGGCATTGGGATCGGTCCCCATCGAAGTCAACTGGGCCGTCGATACCGCAGGAATGGCCTGTGGCGTCGTAATAGGCGAAGACTGGTCGGTCAGCGCAACCTGGCTGTTGGTATTTACGATAATCTGGTTGATGTTGGTTTGCAGTTCCGCCCAGAAATCCGAGCCGCTCTTGCTGGTGATGGTGCTTGACGAGCCGTTGCTGCCGCCCCCGCCGCCGCTGGATGCCGCCGAGGTATTCGAACTGATTGTGCTGGTATAGTCGCGCTGCACGCTGAGATAGCCGACATTATACGTCTTCATATACGGCGTGTCGCGTTCGATGCGCAGGACGTTATTCTTGAACGTATAACGCAATCCCGACATTTCGCAGATACGGTCCACGACCTGGTCGAAAGGGCGGTTATAGGCTGTGAAAATGATGGAGCCGGTAATGATAGGGTCCAGTTCCAGGTCGACTTCGGCCTGTTTCGCCAGTTCATAGAAAATATCGCGAATTGGCACGTCCTGGTTGACGGTGATGCTGACCAATGGCTGGGGCAGGATATTCTTTTTGTCATCGGCGATAACGGGGGCCAGATCCGGGATATCAGTGGTTTTATCGGTGCCTGCGGCGACCGGGCGCGGGGCCATGGCCTTGCGGAAATCATCGCGGGTATAGCCTAATTCGCGGTCCTGAATCTGGTATTGTTCCGCTCTTTTGCGGGCATCTTCGACGTCTTTTGACGTACAGCCGACGACAAGCATGGTTGTAAGCAAAAGCGCGGCATAGGCAGGACGATAGCGGAACATGGGTTTACCCTTATGAGAAGTGGTTTCGTTTATAAAAGCCGATAAACTTTGCTGAAAGATTAACAAGAAGGCATTATCTTCCAAATGAGGTGTTAAAAGACGCCGCCACCGATAATTTCCGGATTTGAAGCTCCATATCCACGGGCATATCGGCTTCGGCGATGGCGACCCTCTCTTCGATCTTGTCTTCCTGGTACAGGCGCAGCAAAGTCTGGTCAAAGGTGACCATGCCGCTCATCTTGTTCTGGGCCATGACTTCGCGAATTTTATTGGTTTCCCCCTTTAATATCAGTTCGCGCACATAACCTTCATTCAGCATGATTTCAAAAGCCAGGATATGGCGGCCATCCTTGCCATGGATCAGGCGCTGGGAAATGATGGCGCGGATATTCATGGCCAGATTCATGCGCACTTGATTCAATTGCACGTCTTCGAAAAAATTCAGCACGCGTTCGATGGCCTGATAAGTGTTATTGGCGTGAATTGTGGACATACATAAATGTCCCGTTTCTGCCGCAACCAAAGCTTGTTCCATCACATAGCGGTCGCGGATTTCGCCGACCAGGATGACATCCGGTTTCTGGCGAAACGCGTTCTTCAGGGCGATATGATAGGAATCGGTATCAGTCCCCACTTCGCGTTGCGAAACGATGGATTTTTTGTGCTGGTACAGATATTCAACCGGATCTTCGATCGTGATGATATGGCCCGATGTCGTTTCGTTGCGGTAATCCAGCATCGAAGCCAGCGTGGTCGATTTGCCCGAGCCGGTCATCCCACATAATAAAATAATGCCGCGCTTGTTCAGTGCAAGCTGCTTAATGTCCTCTGGAAGGCCCAGCGTATGAAAGGCAGGAATGTTTTGTTTGATAGACCGGATGACCATGCTGGGGCTTTGCCGCTGTTGCAGAGCATTAATGCGGTAACGGCCTTTGCCGGCAATACCGAAAGAAACGTTCATTTCATGAATGCTCATAAAATCACGCATTTGCTTTTCGTTCAGCACTTCCTTCAAAAGGTCATAGATCATTTCCGGCATCATGATCGGTGAATCCGGCGTGATAGGCCGCATATGGTCTTCGATCCGCAGCATGATGGGACGGCCGACAGTGACATACATGTCCGACGCATTGGAATCAGTCATGGTGGACAATAGATGATGCATCGTGTTTTCCATCAGAAACTGTACCCCGCATCATCGGCGGGCGTCGGCGCGGAACCCGTTTCCGGCCGTGCGGAGGCCGCGGGCGCCGTTCTTCCCTGCACTGTGGGATCGGAATTGGTCGAGGAAATATTGATGCCCTTGCGCTGCACGCCGCTTTGCTGGTTCATGCGGCCGCGAATGGCTTCGATTTTTTCCAGGTCGACATCGGTCAGATTGGCTTCGGATGCTTTGACCAATACACGGTTGGCTTCTTCCTGGCTGATAATATCCTGGTCGCGCAGGGCTTTGACGGCATCTTCCATCGTCTGCATCCCGGCGCGGATACCGACCTGGATCATGGAGTAGATCTGCGCGATCTGGCCTTCGCGGATAAGGTTCCGCACGGCATTGGTGCCGACGAGGATTTCATGCGCGGCCACACGGCCCTTGCCGTCGGCGCGTTTCAGCAAGGTCTGGGTGACCACGGCCTGGAGCGAGTTGGAAAGCATGGCGCGGACCATTTCTTTTTCATCCCCCGGAAACACATCGATGATACGGTCGATAGTTTTAGCGGCCGAGTTCGAGTGGATGGTGCCAAACACAAGGTGACCCGTTTCAGCGGCGGTCAAGGCCAGTGAAATCGTTTCATGGTCGCGCATCTCACCCACCAGAATAACATCTGGGTCTTCACGCAAAGCCGATTTCAGCGCGCGGCCGAATGATTGCGTGTCATTGCCCAACTCGCGGTGATTGACCAGGCTTTTTTTCGAGGTGTGATAAAATTCGACCGGGTCTTCGATCGTAATGATATGACGGCCCTGGGTTTCATTGATATGGTTGATCATCGCCGCCAGCGTGGTCGATTTACCCGAACCGGTTGGACCGGTAACCAGCACGATGCCACGTTCAAGTTCGGCCAGTTTTTTTAAAATCGGCGGCGGCTGCAAACTTTCCAGCGATGGAATCTTGGTCGGAATGGAACGGAACACGGCAGCGGTGCCATTGCGCGTGGCAAAGGCGTTGACACGGAAACGGGCGCTTTCGCTGAAGGAAATCGCAAAATCGATCTCCATGACTTCTTCGAAATTGGCGCGCTGGTGTTCGGACATGACGGCATAGACCATCTGGCGGATCTGGTCGCCGGTAAGCGGGTCGCCCCCAAGACGTCGCAATTCCCCGTGGATCCGGTTGATCGGCGGCTGGCCGGGGGAAAGATGCAGATCCGATGCATCGTTTTGTTTGGTCGTTGCCAAAAGCGTTGTAATATCCATCATACCCTGCCGGTTAAAAAATCAAGCCCTATCCTAGGCGACAGGGTTTTACAAAAACGTTAAAGCCCGTCGCCGCGCTGTAAAAAAACAAAGAGGCCCGCACCAATGGGCACCAGCAAAGACGCGGCGAAAAACCACCATGAAAATCCCAGCAGTATGGCCAGTAGGATGACGGCCACCAATGAAGCGATTTCGATCCATAAATAACGGGGTGGAATAGGCTGGCCGCAATAACGGCAGCGGCCTTTTTGCAGCAGCCAGGAAAAAACCGGGACCAGGTCTTTGGCATGCAGCTCGGCCTGGCAATTGGGGCAAAAAGACCGCATCGAGCCGTCTTTATTGCGCCACAGGGACAACCCGCGCGGAATGCGGTACACGACACAGGTGGTAAAGCTGCCGATGCTTAATCCCCACAGCACGACG
>JAQGJA010000044.1 GCA_028290805.1 Alphaproteobacteria bacterium | reverse complement strand
ATATCACCGCAAATCCCGGCGCGATCGTCACCGCACCCGACCCCGGCACGATCCGCTTTGCCGGCCCTTTCCGGCAATATAAGCTTTTGGTCATCATCCAGCACGATAACGGCGAGCATTCCTTGCTTGGCGGCCTGCAGGAACTCTATACCTCGGTCGGGGCCAAAGTGGTCAAAGGCGAGCCTTTAGGAAAATTGCCGCCAGCAAAATCATCAGAGGTCAAAATGGAGGGTGACAGCGGCCCCGCCACCAGCTTATATTATGAGCGGCGCCGCAACGGCAAACCCATCGATCCGCGCAAGGCCAATGGATAATCATCTCTTTGAGGAAATAATGACAAAAACCGCCCGCATCATCTCTGCCCTGCTGCTGTTCACCGCGCTGGCGACGCCGACTATTTCCTGTGCCCAACAGCCAGCCAGTGCGGAAAAGAAACCTAAAGTGGGCGACAATACTTATGAGATGCTGAATTTGTTCGGCGATGTCTTTGAACGCGTCCGTGAAAATTACGTCGAGGAAGTGCCAGACAAGAAACTGGTCGAAAGCGCCCTGAACGGCATGCTGACCGCCCTGGACCCGCATTCCGGCTACCTGGACGAAGCCAGCTTTGACGATATGAAAGTCCAGACCAAAGGCGAATTCGGTGGTTTGGGCATCGAAGTCACCATGGAAAACGGTTTGGTCAAGGTTGTTTCCCCGATCGATGAGACCCCTGCTGCAAAAGCAGGCATCAAAGCGGGCGATTTTGTGATCAAGATCGGTCCCGATGATGTGATGGGCATGACCCTGTCCGATGCGGTTGGCAAAATGAAGGGCAAAATCGGCACGCCGATCACCCTGACCATCGTTCGCCAGGACAAGCCTGAACCCTTCGAGGTCAAGCTGGTCCGCGACACGATCAAGGTCAAAGCCGTGCGTTACCGCATGCAGGGCGACGATGTCGGCTATATTCGCATTACCAGCTTTAACGAGCAGGTCGAAGAGAATTTAGGTAAAGCGATCAAGGATTTAAAAGAAAAAAACAAGAATCTGAAAGGCTTTGTCCTGGATCTGCGCAATAATCCAGGCGGCTTGCTGGATCAGGCGATTGCCGTGTCCGACACCTTCCTTGAAAAAGGCGAGATCGTTTCCACCCGCGGGCGCCGTGCCGAGGAAACCAAGCGCGTCAATGCGACCCCTGGGGATATGATCGATCATATGCCGCTGGTTGTCCTGATCAATGAAGGTTCAGCTTCGGCTTCTGAAATTGTGGCCGGTGCGTTGCAGGACCACCATCGCGGTATTCTGATGGGAACCAAATCCTTTGGTAAAGGTTCGGTCCAGACGATTATTTCGTTGCCCGGCAATGGCGCGATGCGCCTGACCACGGCGCGGTACTACACCCCGTCAGGCCGGTCCATCCAAGCCGAAGGGATCAAGCCTGATATCGAGGTTAAACCCGCCAAGATCGAGGAAGTCGTCGACAAGCTGGCGAAATTCATGCCGAAAGAAGCCGACCTGAAAGGGGCCTTGAAAAACGATACCCTGCAAAAAGCCATCGACGAACAGCAAAAGAAACTGGACAAGGATAAAGGCACGCCCGGCGCCGAAGAAGAAGCCGATGCTGCCGATTACCAATTGCAGCGCGCCAATGACCTGATCCGCGGGATCGCCCGTTACGTCTCGAACGATGAAAATTCGAGCGGAGAAGTAAAACAGGTCGAGGAAACCAAGGCGTCCAATGATAATGCTAAGGACGAAAAAGCCTCCGAAGATAAAACCCCGGATAATGTAAAACCGCCGCAAAGCATGGAAAAATAACTTTTCATGTCCGAGCTGACCCCAAAACAATTCCGGCTGGCGCTTGGTACAGCTCTTGTGCTGTACGGTGCCTCGCTTGCCGGGATTGCGGGGTGGCTGGTTTTGAACGGTGAGGCGACCCTGCAATCCCGGCTGGAAAATGCACCCCAGGCCAGCGTTGCCTTGCCGGGTGCCCAGACCCAGGCGGCGCCTTCTTCCTGGGCGGAACCAGCCGCGCCGGAACCTCATGAAATGCCGCCGGCCGAAATAAAAGCGGAAGCCCCGCATGAGATGCCTGCGGAAATGACGCCGCATTCATTGCCCGAACCCGAACCGGCCGCTTTGCCGGAACCGGCCCCTACGTCATTGCCCGAAGCATCGGCCCCGGCAAAAACCCCGACTTGGAAGAAATTTGCCCGGCCTTTCGATCAGGCGCAGAAAAATCCGCGCATTGCCCTGGTTGTTGCCAATCTTGGCCTTGCGGATGCAGCAACCAAGACAGCCGTGCAAAACCTGCCAGGCGAGGTGACCCTGGCTTTGTCCCCGCTGACCCCCGACCTTGAGGATCAGATGGCAAAAGCCCGCGCGGCAGGGCATGAAATCCTGTTATCCATGCCGATGGAGCCGGAAAATTATCCCCAAAACGACCCGGGTCCCAATACCTTATTATTAAGCCAGCCCGACAAGGAAAATACCGCCCGCCTGCGCCGGGTCTTGGCCAGCGGCGAGGGCTATGTCGGCGTGCTGCCTTTCATGGGCGAAAAATTCGTAACCTCGGAAGAAAAAATGTCCCCCATCATGGATATCATCCGGGAAGAGGGGTTGATGGTGCTGGACAATACGGGCCAGCGCAACAGCGCCATCGCCCCGCTTTCCCGCTTGGGCAAAATCCCTTTTACCCGCAGCGATGTGGTGGTCGACCCCGAGCATTCCGGCGAAACGGTTGAGGCGCAACTGGCGTCTTTGGAAAAAATCGCCCATGACCAGGGCAGCACGGTGGGAATTATTTACCTTTATCCAAGCGTAATGGAAAAGCTCCAGGCCTGGATCCCGACTTTGGAGAAAAAAGGCCTCGTCCTTGCGCCGCTGACAGCGCAGATCACGCAGAAGGAATAAACAGATGAAACCTATCGTGGTCGGTTGCCGTACGGATAATTTTCCCGAAGAACAGATCGAAACCTTCCGCCAGCATCAACCATTTGGCATGATCATTTTTTCCGAGCCCGCAAAAAAAGGCCCCGACGCCGTAAAACATGTTGTGCAGCAATTTTTATCCGCCTGTCCGCATGGAAAAATTTTCATGGATGCCGAAGGCGGCAAGGTCAACCGCCTGAAACCCGAATTCGGTCATGGCTGGCGCGACGTGCCCGCCGCGCGCGATTTCGCCCCGCTGATTAAAACGGATTTGAACAAAGCCTGTGAGGCCATTTATCTCAATGCGCAATTAATCGCCTATGATCTGATGGCATTAGGCGTCGATGTCGATTGCGCGCCCGTCGTCGATTTAATCAAGGAAGAAGTCATCCTGGAATTTGGCGAGGACGGCAAGCCGCACGCTACTTCGGCCAGCCTGTACCAGCGCAGCTATGGCGATGATCCTGAAATTGTCACGCAATGCGCCAAGGCCTTTGCCGACGGATTGCACAGCCTGGGCGTGACATCAATCTTGAAACACGCCCCCGGTTACGGCCGCGTCACGGCGGACCCGCATTACGGGCTGGATAAAATCCGCGTGACCCTGCCGGAAATGCTGGCAACCGATCTGCGTCCCTATATCAATATGAAGGATTACCCGGCCGTCATGACGGCGCATGTGATCTATGAAGATATCGACCCGCTGCCCGCCACCGTTTCGCCCAGAATGATGGGTATTCTGCGCAACGAAGTGGGTTTTGAGGGCGTGATTGTCACCGATACAATTGAGATGAACAGCATCTGGCCGGAAGGGTTTTCCAAGACGGAAAAATGCCATTTCGGCATGGGACTGCCCTTGCCCGGCACCCTGGCGCTGATGACGCGGCAATCGCTGGATGCGGGCTGCGATCTCGTCATGCATTCCGATTGCAGCCGCAATTTCCAGGACACGCTGGATACGCTGGAAGCGGCACCAATATTAAGCGACGAAAAAGCCGCATGGCTGGTCAATAAAATGACGGTTACGAAAACGGCGGCGGATTTTGATCGCGATGTAGCGAGGCAGAGATTGAATGCTCTGTTGCAGCCCTGACATTTTTCTCCTAGCCTGACATCACCAGATGGTTGGACGATTGCGGGAATGGCGACATTTTCGAGGAAAGTCCGGGCTCCATGGAGAGACGGTGCCGGATAACGCCCGGCGCGGGTGACCGCAGGGAAAGTGCCACAGAGAATATACCGCCATCGCAAGATGGTAAGGGTGAAAAGGTGCGGTAAGAGCGCACCGCCGGACCGGTAACGGGACGGGCATGGTAAACCCCACCGGGAGCAAGACCAAATATGGGGCGCGCTATCAGCTTTTTTTCCAGCGAGCGTCCCGGGTAGGTTGCTTGAATGCATCAGTAATGATGTGTCCAGATGAATAATCGTCCTTGCCGCAAGGCAAGACAAAACCCGGCTTACAGACCATCTGGTATTTTTATTCTCCCTCGG
>JAQGJA010000043.1 GCA_028290805.1 Alphaproteobacteria bacterium | reverse complement strand
CGTGTCGGACCGGACCTGGACATACCACCAGCCGTTTTCCGCCTCAAACACGCCGTGCCATTCGCCCACAAGCTGATCGGCGATCATGGCGGCGGCGGCGGGCATGCCGCGGCGATGGCCTTTTTCCAGCCAGCCGAAACCCTGTTGCTGGGAAATATGCTGGCGCAGGCAGGTGAAATCGGCGCGGGTTTTTTCGATGCGCTTGGCCAGCAATTTCTTGTTGCTGTCTTCCTGGACCGTGAACCACAATAATCCCACGGCATAGGATTTGCCGTTGAACTGCATCACGCCCGCCGCGCTGGCCGTGCCGGGCATCTGGTCGGACAGACGGCGCTTTGGCGTTGGCGCCGCAAGGTCGGATGCCATATCCTCGGCGCGCCGTTTTGGCGCTTCATCCTCAGCGAGGTTTTTTTTACGGGTAAAAGAGAGTTTCATCTGATGTTACTATGAAACACGGGGGTTTAAGTTTCCTTTAAAATGGGGAGGGAGAAGAGGAGAAGAGAAAGAAGTTCCCCGTCTCTCAAGGGAGAGGGAGGTTTAGAGAAAATATAATTTGATAGAAGAAAATTTAACTATAACCGCTTTAAAAAATAACCGATCATTCGAAAGAAAAAATATTAAACCACAGAGACACGGAGGACACAGAGGTTCACAGAGTTTTTATATTCCATGCTTCTTTCTCTTCTCCGTGTCCTCTGTGCCTCTGTGTTCTCTGTGTTAAAATGGCCTATATCGAAAAGCATTTGGTTAATTCATAAATAGGTATAATCACATGCAGATGATGCCTCAATATATTCCCTTTCCTTCTTCTCCTTTGTTTGTTCCAGACAGGTTTCATGCAATCCCTTATCGGGAAAATTGTTATCCGGGGGGGGCCTGATTCAGGAAAACTGGAAAATGGGGCTAACTGCCAATATTTTGCTTACGAGTTTATTCGGCATTATGGGCGCATAATTCCTGATTTTCGTTCGAGCGATTTATGGAAGGATACAATACACACAAAGCCCGTTAAAAACTTGAACCCTTTAGACCTCGTATTACTGAACAAAAGTGAAAATGCTTTTGGGGCACATATCGGTGTCCATTTAGGCGAAGAGCTGATTTTGCATTTAGCAAAAGATAACGGCTTTCCCGTGATAGAAAATTTAAAAGATTTATTGAAACAAACAAAGTACGGTTATTTTATTGGAGCAAAACGATGTCTATGAACAAGAGTTTTATAAGACGTTAAATCCCAGCAACAAAATCGAAGATTTTGGCCATTGGTACTTGAATAAGGCATTATTATCCAACCAACCCCAACACTACATCCGCCCCGACCACATCCAGCGCCATCAGATCTTTTGGGAAATCCCCTATATTCTGCGCAATCGCGGCGCGGTCTTTATAGACATCCTGGTCCGCCACCACGTCCAGCGTGAAACGCTGGCGCGAGCAGCCGACCAGGAGTTCGGCGCTGTCGGTTTTCTGGGCCAGGACTAGGATCACGCCGTCGACGGCCAGGCCCTGGGCGGTGGCCAAGGGGAATATGCGGAATCCGGCGCAGCAATTGCGCAGGCGTTCGTGCAGATAAAGCGGGCCATGCACCACGATCATGGTTTTTTCCGGCGTGGTGTGGTCCAAAAGCGCGCGGATTTTTTTCGCCAAAGCGGCCTGGGCCGGGAAATGACAGGGGATCAGCGCCAAAGCTTCCCCGATGCGGCCCTGGTACAGATGCTGGACCGCTGTCCTGAGTTCAGGGTTTTTCTGCCGGAACGGGTGCGACAACACGATACTGTCGCAGCGATCCTGCTGGCACAGCCAGCGGAAAGGCTGGCCCGCATGGTTCGATCCCAATTGCCGGTCGTCGCCGATCAGGATGATCTTGGCCGCTTTTGCATTCGCGCTGCGCTGTAATAATTGCGCCATCACCGAGGTGCCGAAAAGACCGGCTTCATCAATGATGATGGCGGCGTTTTCAGGCCAGTCGGTTTCGGGCGACAAGGCCTCGTCCACTGTGAATTCGGCGGCATCGTCGGCGTTGATCTTGTCGCACAGGCGCTGCAAGGCGGGGCGTTCCTGGGTAATGACCACCAGCGGCAAAGTGGGATAGGCCATGCGCGCTGTTTTGGCCCAGAGGCTTGCCACCGTGCTTTTTGCAGCACCCGGCGGGCCGGTAATGGTGCTTAAAACCTGGCGGCGTTCGAGCATGCCGAAAACGGCATTTAATTGTTCGTCCAGTTCGACCGCATCGATGCGGGCATTGGCCGCCGTAATCAGTTCCTGTTTATGCGCCGCCAGCCAGTCTTCGGCAAATTCCAGCGGCGAGGCGTTTTCCTGCAGAGCCTGCAAAGCGGTCAGGAATTGGGCTTCGTCGCGCAAGGCTTCGGGCGCGGCCCAGTACCCGCTCTGCGCCAAAGGTACAAAACCGCGTTGCTGCAGATCGGCGACACTGGCGCCATTGGGAGCACCAGTGGGGGCGCTATCGGGGGCGTAAACAAGGGCGGAAGACATGGTTTGACCCTAGTCGATGCCGACAAGGAATCAAGCAAAATACGTCAATGCCGCCGTGCTATCGGGGATTTGCAAAAAATGGCGCGCGGGCAGCGCCTGGTTTCGGAACCAGGTATATTGCCGCTTGGCGTATTGGCGCGAAGCAATCTGTCCCCGTTCGATGGCCTCGCCCAGCGGCATTTTGCCGGTCAGGGCATCGCGCAAGCCTTGCAGCCCGACGGCCTTTGCGCCGGTCATATCGGGATGCAGGTCAAGCGTGTTCATCGCCGCCGCCTCGTCCAGTGCGCCGTTCTGCACCATGCTCTCAAAGCGGCGGTTGATGCGGTCATATAATATTTTGCGCTCGGGCAACAGGATCAGGGATTTGAACGACAAATGAGGTGCGGGGTTTTGTTTCGGCTTTGCCTGCCAGGCGCTTAAATTTTCGCCCGTGGCTTCAAAAATTTCGCGCGCGCGGATACAGCGCTGGCGGTCGGTCGGGTGCAGTCTTGCGGCAATGACCGGATCGATTTTTGCCAAAGCGGCATGGAATGCGTCGGGCCCGTTCGTATCATATTCCATGCTGACGGCGCGGCGGATATCGGGGAAGACTTTCGGCATCGGCGAGAACCCTTCGGTCAGCGCCCGGAAATACAAGCCGCTGCCGCCGACCAGGATGGGCTGTTTCCCGGTGGCCATTGTTTCGCTGATGGCGCTGATGGCGGCAGCGGCCCAGTCAGGGGCGGAATAATTTTCCGTGACCGGGTGAAACCCATACAGCAGATGGGGGATTCCCTCGCGCTCGCTTTTATCGGGCTGGGCTGAGAGGACGGGGATTTCCCGGTAGACCTGCATGGAATCGGCATTGATCACCACGCCGTTACAGGCACGGGCGATGTCGACGGCCAAGGCAGACTTGCCGCTGGCCGTGGGGCCGGCGATGATCCAGGCAGGTTCAATTGTCATCGTCGCATTCCGCAGAATGATTTGGCCGCGACAACCCCTCACCTAACCTCTCCCGCAAGGGGAGAGGAATTACAGTGGTAACCCCCTCTCCCCTTGCGGGAGAGGGTTGGGGTGAGGGGCAGGCCTTGAAACTATATTTGATTGAAGCCTACTCCGCCCCGCCGTCATTCCGGTCGTCGCTTCTGTCTTCTTCAGCGGGTTTTTCCGGCTTCTTCTCATCCCCGGTTAGTTTCACCGCGACGAAGCGGAGATTATTCTGGCTGTTGACCAAAAGCAGGACCGAAGCCTTTTTCGCCGCTTCGGCATCTTTTAAAACGGTCGCAACTTCGCCGGGGTTTTTGACCACGCGCTGGTTGATCTCCAAAATCACGTCGCCGGGGCTGATGCCCTTCAGGGCGGCATCGCTTTGGCGGTTGACGTCGGTGACGATGACGCCGTTGATTTCCGGTCCCAGCTGGAAACGCTGGCGCAATTCATCGGTCAGGGCGGCCACGCGCAAGTGCAAAGGCTTGATATCGGTATCTTTCAATTGCTGGGCTGTTTCCGTTTTATCCGTATCGCTTTCATCGTCCAATAACCCGCTCTTGCGCGCTTTTTCCATCTCGCCGGGGGAGATTTCCAGCGTCATTTCCTTGCCCTGACGCAGGATCTTGACGGGCACGTTCTTGCCCACCGGGGTGTCGGCGACAACGCGCGGCAACAGGCGCATGGCGCTGATATCCTTGCCTGCGAAAGACAGGATGATATCCCCCTGTTTCAGGCCCGCTTTATCCGCAGGACCGCCCGGCGTGGCCGAGGCGACCAAGGCGCCTTTGCCCGAAGCCAGGTTCAGGCTTTCGGCGATTTCGGGGGTGATTTCCTGGATGCGGACGCCGATCCAGCCGCGATGGGTTTCACCGAACTGGGTTAGCTGGTCGATAACCGGCTTGGCTAAATTAGAGGGAATGGCAAAGCCGATCCCGACCGAACCGCCGGTGGGCGAAAAGATCGCCGTATTGATGCCGATCACCTGGCCCTGCATGTTGAACATCGGCCCGCCGGAATTGCCCCGGTTGATCGAGGCATCAGTCTGGATGAAATCGTCATAGCTGCCGGCATTGATATTGCGCTGACGGGCCGAGATGATCCCGCTTGTCACGGTCCCGCCCAAACCGAACGGGTTGCCGACGGCCAGGATCCAGTCGCCGACGCGCATCGTGTCGGAATCACCCCAGGAAACGGATTTGAGTTTTTTGGGGGAGATGACTTTTAAAATGGCCAGATCGGTCGCCTTGTCATGGCCGATCACCTTGGCCTGAAGCTTGGTGTCGTCATGCAGGATGACCTGGATTTCGTCGGCGTCCTCAATCACGTGGTTATTGGTGACGACCAGGCCTTTTTCACCGTCAATGATGAACCCGGAGCCCAGGGATTGCACAGCCGGACCCGGCATGCCCTCCATGCCAGGGCCGCCCATGCCCCCATTTGGGCCGCCATTCTGGCCGTTAAAGAATTCCTCAAAGAAATCCTGGAAAGGCGAACCCGGCGGAAATTGCGGCATCGGCACGACCTGGCCGTTTGGGGTCTGCAGGCCGCCCTGGAGTCCTTTGGGCACTTTGATTTTCTGGGTAGTGGAAATATTGACCACGGCGTCCTGGACGCGCTCGGCCAGGTTGGCAAAGGAATTGGGCACCATGGCCGGCGGCGCATCCGTTGTCTGGGCAAAGACCGGGGCCGAAATCAGGAGGAAAAGA
>JAQGJA010000009.1 GCA_028290805.1 Alphaproteobacteria bacterium | reverse complement strand
TACGGTCCAGGTCATGCAGCCTTTTTATCATCAGGCTGAGTCCGGGGATAAAGAGGATAAGCGCTGAAATCGAACTGATAATCCCGGTTTCGGCTGGCACTGGCGTATTAAACAGCATTTTATCCAGCACAGTGGCAGCAAATGTGACCAGCACGGTAAAAAGCGCAAAGTTCCAGTATTCGGAGCGCGACGCGCGGGTATTGAATTGTAAAGCTGTTTTGAAGCTGTGTTTAACGGCGGTTTTGAAATTCATTGTCTTCTACCTTCCAAGGGCCTCATCCACCAATTTCGTCTGCTCTGCCGTATGGCGCTTTAGCGACCCGGTGGCTGGTGCGGCGGCTTCGGGGCGGCCGATATAGCCGGGGCGGATGGATTTACTGTGCTTCATATCGATCAGAACCTTTTCCAGGCGGCGGTCGATAAAGGTCCAGTAACCCTGGTTTTGCGGCTCTTCCTGGCACCAGACGATTTCGGCGTTGAGGTATTTTGCAAGTTCACGTTTTATCGCATCGCCGGGAAAAGGATAGAGCTGCTCGACACGCAAAAGGGCGACATCGGTGATGTTCTTGTCGATGCGCGACTGGTGCAGGTCATAGAAAACTTTGCCTGTGCACAAGATGACGCGGCGGATTTTTTTTGCCTCGCTCAGTTTGTCCCAAGCATCGCCCAGAACGCGGCGGAAAGTGGTTTCCGGCCCGAATTCTGCAAGACTCGAAACGCAGAGTTTATGCCGCAGCAATGATTTCGGCGTCATGATGACCAGCGGCTTGCGGAATTTGCGGTGCAGCTGGCGGCGCAAGATGTGGTAATAATTGGCCGGGGTCGAGCAATTGGCGACCTGGATATTATCTTCGGCACATAATTGCAGGAAACGCTCGGGGCGGGCCGAAGAATGCTCAGGACCCTGGCCTTCATAGCCATGCGGCAGCAGCATGGTCAGGCCCGAAAAACGCAGCCATTTGGCTTCGGCCGAGGCAATGAACTGGTCGATCATAACCTGGGCGCCATTGACGAAATCGCCGAATTGCGCTTCCCACAAGACCAAAGCCCGCGGGTCGGCTAGGGAATATCCGTATTCGAAACCCAATACGGCGAATTCCGACAGCGGGCTTTCATAGATTTCGAAAACGCCCTGGTCTTCTTTAATATGCTGCAACGGGATGTAACGCGTGCCGGTATTCTGGTCGCTGACAACGTCATGGCGTTGGGAAAATGTGCCGCGTCCGACATCCTGGCCGGTGAAACGGACGGTAAAGCCTTCATCCAGCAAGGTGCCAAAAGCCAAGGCCTCGGCGGTGGACCAGTCGATTTCGCCATTGCCGTCAATGGCAGTTTTCTTGGCTTCATATTGGCGGGCAATCTTGCTGTTGAGGGCGAAATCGGCGGGCAAATGCGTCATGGCCGTGCCGATGCGTTTCAGCGTTTCGATCGCCACACCGGTCTCGCCGCGGCGTTCCAGGCCGCTGGCCAATTCGAGGCCCGTCCAGGCGCCGTCCAGCA
Source organism: Alphaproteobacteria bacterium (assembly GCA_028290805.1). Lineage (GTDB taxonomy): Bacteria > Pseudomonadota > Alphaproteobacteria > Micavibrionales > SZUA-601 > JAQGJA01. The sequence goes on along the minus strand of JAQGJA010000009.1, from coordinate 1,575 downwards.
TGTCTGCTTTGTTCGTTTTATAATTTGGCGCGGCCTGAAAAGCCTGTTCCAGGTGGTCTTCAAATTCCTGGCGCTGGCGCGTGACTTCTTCTTCGCTAAAGCTGCCTTCGCGGATAAGCTTTTCGGCGTAAAGTGTTGTGGTTGTTTTCTGATCCTTGATCTTCGCATACATCACAGGCTGGGTGAATGCAGGCTCGTCGCTTTCGTTATGCCCGTGGCGGCGATAGCAGATAATGTCGATCACGGCATCCGCGCCGAATTTCATGCGGTAATCGACGGCCAGGCGTGAGGCTTTCCAGACGGATTCCGGATCGTCGCCATTGGCATGGAAAATTGGGGCCTGGATCGATTTGGCCAGTTCGGTCGGGTAAGGCGTGAAACGGCCATATTCGGGGGTGGTGGTAAAACCGATCTGGTTGTTGATGACGATATGGATCGATCCGCCCGTTTCATACCCTTCCAGGCCGGACAGCAAAAGGGTTTCGCTGACAACGCCCTGGCCCGGAAAAGCGGCATCGCCATGCAGCAGGATCGCCATGCTGTGCTGGCGAGCCGTGTCTTTTTTCTGTAACTGCTTGGCGCGGATTTTGCCGACGACGACCGGGTTGACGGCCTCGAGATGCGAAGGGTTTGCGCTGAGGGAAACATGCATGATGCGGCCGTTGAAATCACGGTCAGCGGATGCGCCCATATGGTATTTGACGTCTCCGGAACCCTGGACATCGTCCGGGTTGGCCGATGCACCCTGGAATTCGGCAAACAGGGCGACATAAGGTTTTTGCACGACATTGGTCAGAACATTGAGGCGGCCACGGTGCGCCATACCGAAACCGACTTCGGTAATGCCGCCCGTCGCACCGTAACGCAGGATTTCCTCGATGCAGCAGATCGTGCTTTCACCGCCTTCCAGGCCGAAACGCTTGGTACCGGTATATTTTTTCTGCAGGAACTGTTCCAGACCTTCTGCCTTAACAAGGTCGGTCAAGAGATTCTGTTTACTGGATTTTTCAACGGTGATCGCAGGGATTTCCTGTTCGATTTTTTCCTGAAGCCATTTCTTTTGCTCGGGGTCCTGAATATGGGTAGATTCATAGGCGATGGTGCCGCAATATATGCCGCGCAATTTGGCAATGACCTGTTTCAGCGTCGCAGTCTCAAAGCCCAGCATATTGATCAGGATCGGCCGGTCCATATCCGCATCGGTAAAGCCATAGGTTTGCGGCTTAAGCTCGGGATGTTCTTTGCGGACCCAAAGACCCAGCGGGTCAAGGTCGGATTCCAGATGCCCACGGGCGCGGAAGGAACGGATCAGGTCTTTGACGCGGGCGGAATCCTGCACGGCGGCTTTTAGTTGCGCCAGTGAGACGCCGGCTTCCGTTTTTGCCGGGGCAGCAGCGGGCGTGCCTTTGGCATCCTTGGCCTGTATCGCCGGCGTGGTCATGATGGTTGGATCGTCGGTATTGGCGGGCTGCGGCGGAGCCCAGGAGGCGCCTTTTAACTCGGCGGTGATAATGCCGTCATCGTCGCCCAGCGAGTCAAAAAAACCGGCCCAGCTTGGGTCCACAGCCGCGCGGT
>JAQGJA010000001.1 GCA_028290805.1 Alphaproteobacteria bacterium | reverse complement strand
CTCGAACCCTTCATAGCGCCCGGCCCAGTATTCGCCACAGGCCCGGGCGATTTTTTCATCTGCGTGATTCAGAAGGCGGTTCTGGAACGGCCTGTCCTCGATCCAGACATCGACGTCATGCCCGTTTTGGATGCATTGATCCAAAACGCTTTCCGCCACATCGCGGGCGTAATCGAACCCTTGCAACAAAGTGGATGTCTGGGTGATTTTTCCTGCGCTGTATAATAATTCGCCCAGATGGACTTTGCGCTCTTTGGCGACCGGCAGGCCCGCATATTTATTCCAGGAAATAAAGCGCGGATCATACAGTGCCGTTGCAATCGCCTGGTTATCCAGCATTTCCAATTTCCCGGCCAGTTCGAAACGCTGCAGACGATGCAAAGTCGTCATGATCTGGGTCGCCTCTTTCGGTGCATGCATCTCGGTCAGAACCTGTTGCTGCAGCAAACGCACCGCCGGGTCCTTTGGATACAGCGTCTGAACATAGTCGTAACGTTCTTCGATCTTCTTAGACAGGCTGAGGGCGGAGACGGGCATGGCGGCTTTCTATATTGTTATGATAAATACTAAGGTTATTATATGACCATGGCAAGCTTTATCTGATACGGGCCAAAATCCTTGCCTTTTCCCGCCAAATCCTTAATATGCCCGCCATGACAGACCAATCCCTTCTTCGTAATTTCGCCATTATCGCCCATATCGACCACGGGAAGTCCACCCTTGCCGACCGCCTCATCCAGTCCTGCGGCGGGGTCGAATTGCGCGAGATGAAAGAGCAGATGCTGGATAACATGGATATCGAGCGCGAGCGCGGCATCACGATCAAGGCCCAGACGGTGCGCCTGAACTATGCCGCAAAAGACGGCAAGACGTATCAGTTGAACCTGATGGACACGCCGGGCCATGTCGATTTCGCCTATGAGGTATCCCGCGCCATGGTGGCCTGCGAGGGCTCGATCCTGGTGGTCGATGCATCCCAGGGGGTTGAAGCACAGACGCTGGCCAATGTGTACCAGGCCTTGGACAAGAACCACGAGATTATTCCTGTCCTGAATAAAATCGACCTGCCCGCCGCCGACCCCGACCGCGTGAAAGCGCAGATCGAGGATGTGATCGGCATTGATGCGTCCGATGCGGTCGAGGTTTCGGCCAAAACCGGCCTGGGCATTCCCGAATTGCTGGAAGCCATCGTCACCCGCCTGCCCGCGCCGAAAGAAGAAGACGCCAATGCACCGCTAAAGGCGCTTTTGGTCGATAGCTGGTATGATCCATATCTGGGCATTGTCGTTTTGATCCGCGTCATGGAAGGCACGATCAAAAAAGGCGACCAGATCAATTTCATGGCGACCTGCTATAAGGGCCTGGTCGACCGCGTCGGTTATTACACGCCGCGCCAGACTCTATGCGATTCCATGGGGCCGGGCCAGATGGGTTTCATTACCGCCGCCATCAAAGACATCGCCACCACCAAAATCGGCGACACCATCACCCATACGCGCAACCCGACCAGGGAAGCCTTGACCGGGTTCAAACCATCGGTGCAGGTCGTGTTCTGTTCGTTGTTCCCGGTCGATTCATCGGAACTGGAGAAACTGCGCGAATCTTTGGGGAAACTGGCGCTGAATGATGCCAGTTTTTCTTACGAAATGGAATCGTCGGCAGCCCTTGGCGTCGGTTACCGTTGCGGTTTCCTGGGCCTGCTGCATATGGAGATCATCCAGGAACGTCTGGAGCGCGAATTCAATATAGACATGATCGCCACTGCGCCAAGCGTTGTGTACCAGATCACCTTGACGGACGGCACACAGTTAAAACTCTATAACCCTGCCGACATGCCCGATGAGGGCCGCATCGAATTGATCGAGGAACCCTGGATCAAGGCGACGATTTTTGTGCCCGATGAATTCGTTGGCGGCTTGCTGAAACTATGCGAGGAACGCCGCGGCGAACAGGTTTCGCTGACCTATGCCGGCAGCCGTGTTGTGCTGGAATACCGTTTGCCGCTGAACGAGATCGTCTTTGATTTCTATGACCGCTTGAAATCCATCTCCAAAGGCTATGCCAGTTTCGATTACCATTTGGACGGTTATGCGGAAGGCGACATGGTCAAGATGGGCATATTGGTCAATGCCGAACCCGTCGATGCCCTAAGCATGATCGTGCACAGATCCCAAGCCGAACGCCGCGGCCGCCAATTATGCGAGCGCCTGAAAGATTTGATCCCCAAGCAGATGTTCAAAATTGCCATCCAGGCCACGATCGGCGCCAAGATCATCGCCCGCGAAACCATCGGTTCCTTCAGCAAGGATGTCACCGCCAAATGCTATGGCGGCGACATCACCCGCAAGCGCAAATTGTGGGACAAGCAAAAAGAAGGCAAGAAAAAAATGCGCCAGTTCGGCAATGTAGAGATCCCCCAGAGTGCGTTTATCGCGGCATTGAAGGTCGGGGACGATTAAATTTGGCTATCTTTTCTGATAGGGTCTTGTAACTGAAAAGAACACTTCGTTACTTGGATCATATTTCTGCAGAATTGGATCGATAAGATTCATGTTCAAGGCCATATCAGAATAGCCGTTAAGCGTTTCCAGCAATTCCGCCTCACCTTTATTGACGCCGAATTCCATGCCATAGGTCGCAACGGGATAGCCGGGAAAAAGCGATTTTACTTTATCCATGTTTGTTTTATTGAAACCGGCAACGGTCAACGGGTCAGTAATCACAGCGTCGGCTTTGCGAGTTGCCACATTCAACAGTAATTGCGCGCCATCTGTCGTGCCAGGCAAAGGATAAAGTTTTGCTTTAGGATAAAGTCGTTGCGCCAAATCGATACTGACATCGCCATCAATGCCCACAAGGCTTATGCCGGCATTATTAATATCGTCAGGGTGTTTGAACCGTGTTTCCTCTTCCCTTCCGTACAAGTAAACCGATGCATAAGCCAAAGGTCGGGAATAATCGACTTCTTTAATCGAGCTAAGATACCAAGGACCGTAACCGCACATGGCATCGACTCGACCAATTTTTAAATCGGTTACCTCATTTCCGGCAACAAGTTGGATATATTCTATTTTCCATCCCGCCAACGAGATTACGGTATCGGTGAAATCTTTGTACAGGCCTGATAATTCTTTTGTGTTAGGATCAAGATCAAAAAACAACGGCCAAAGCAAATAGCCACAACGGATCGTCCCCGTACGCTTGATGCGTTCTAAAGCAGTTTCTTTTTTCGGCATTTCGGTTTGCATTCCGGCGATTTTCGACGGCCATGACAGATGCACCAGGACGGAAACAAGAATTGCAACAAAGACAGTCAATGCCAGATTACGTTTCATCCTATGCTCCTATTGTTTACTTTTTATACAACAGGTTATTCTATCGCACAACACTATTTTATGTAGCGCTATACCACACCCTCCGGTGCGAATCTGCACTCGCCACTCCCCAGTTCAATCTGCAAGGTCGGGTGCGCAATGCCGAAATCATGGGCAGTTTTTGTGCGGCATGGTGCAAAAAATCATCGCCAGGATGCATTCCTTCCTGCATCACAAGATGCGCGGTCAGGGCGGCTTCGCTGGTGCTCATGGCCCAGATATGGAGATCGTGGACTTCGCCCACGCCGGGCAGGTTGCAAAGGAAATCCTTCACCCTTGCCGGGTCGATCTGGGAGGGAGCTGCGTGCAAAGCAAGGTTCACGGAGTCTTTTAGCAATCGCCAGGTACTGAATAAAATGATCGCGGCGATGATCAAGGTAATCGCCGGGTCCAGCCACAGCCAGCCCGTGGACAGCATCATTGCGCCGGACAATACCACCCCTGCCGAAATCGCGGCATCCCCGGCCATATGGATAAAAGCCCCGCGGATATTAAGGTCGTGCTTGCCGCCCATGAATAACAACGCCGTGGCGCCATTGATCAGAATGCCGATGGCGGCCACGACCATCACGGTGGTTTCGGCGACTGGCGGCTGCGTATCAAAACGCAGCAAGGCTTCCCGGATAATGCCTCCGGTGACCAATAATAAAAAAAACGCATTGGCAAGGGCTGCAATGATCGAAGCGCTTTGCATGCCGTAACTGTGCCGCAAGGTCGGTTTTTTGCGTGCCCAAATCGTGGCAATCCAGGCGATGGCAAGCCCGGCCACGTCGCTGATATTATGCCCGGCATCGGCAATCAGCGCCATGGAATGGGCGCGGATGCCATACAGGATTTCCACAAGGATAAAAGCGCTGTTCAGCGCAATGCCGACAGCGAAGGCGCGGCCGTAATTCGCCGGCGCATGGTGGTGGCATGTTGTGCCATGGGTGCTATGGGCCATGGTTATTTTTCCTGCAGCACCACGGCGATCCTGCTTGTCATCTTGTCGGCCAGTTCGCGCACGGCCATGTCACGCGCATCGCTTTGCGTGACCAAGGTTGTGTAATGGCTGGGCAGCAGGTTATAGGAGCTGACGGCGCGGATCGTGCCGCTATCCACCTCCTGGCGCGTTTCATTGTCCAGCAGGCGGTAATTGGCGCGCAGGACCAGCTGGGCGCGGGTTGTCGTATCGTTCTTCTGGATCACGATATTGCGGCCCAATTCTTCAAGCATGATGTTCAGCGTATAGCATGCATTGTCCGGCCGGCCGTTATTATAAAAGCGGTCGATCAGGTTATTGCGCAGGTCCAGCCCGTTCACCCCCGAAATATCGGTAATCTCAATATCGTTCAGCACCGTTTCCTGACCCGCGAATGTATTGGTATTCTGGTACAAAGGATGAAAGCCGCAGGCGGTCAGGGACAAGGCAAGAAAACACGCCAAAACGACGATGCATTGCGCATTTTTGTACAACGACATCACACCGCCACCACATTCACGATGCGGTCGGGCACGACGACGATTTTCTTGATCTCCTTACCTTCCAGCCATGGTCTAACATCGCCATTCGCCAGCGCCATCTCTTCGGCCGTTTTTGCTTCGCTGCCTGCAGGCAGCGTAATCGTCCCGCGCACCTTGCCGTTGACCTGAACGCCGATGGTGACGGAATCTTTCTTCGCCAATTCCGGATCGAATTGCGGCCACGGGGTATCGGCAAGCAAAGTATCATTGCCCAGAATGCGCCATAATTCTTCCGCCAGATGCGGCATGAAAGGATTGATCAGTTGCACCATGATCAACAAAGCTTCGCGCAGCGCCCATTGCTCGTCCGGCAGTGTCGCCTTGAAGGCCGAGATTTCATTGGTGAATTCACGCAGTCGCGCGATGGCCGAGTTGAACTGGAATTTTTCCAGGGCATCGGTGAAAATCATAGCGCTGCGATGCGTAACGCGGCGCATGGACAAAGCTTTGTCCAAAAATGCTTCCGGTCTTGCCAAGCCTTGTTTCATGTCCAGGATTTCCTGGACCATGCGGTATAATTTATTGACAAAACGCCAGGCCCCATCGATCCCGCCCGTCGTCCATTCCAGATCTTTTTCCGGCGGCGAGTCAGATAGCACAAAGAAACGCGCCGCATCTGCGCCATAGGCATCGATGATGGATGTGGGGTCAACCGTATTCTTTTTCGACTTAGACATCTTGATGACGTCCCCGGCGAAAGCAGGCGAATTATCACTCACCCTGATCCAGTCCGTGCCCCGTTTTTCCACTTCGGTCGGATACAGCCATTTGCCGTTTTCATCCTGGAAAGTCTGGTGCGTGATCATACCTTGGGTAAACAAGCGCTTGAACGGTTCTTCGATATCCAAGTAACCGCAATCTTTCAACACGCGGGTGAAAAACCGCGCATATAACAAATGCAGCACCGCATGTTCGATACCGCCGACATATTGGTCCACAGGCAACCAATGATTGGCAGGCGATTTCTCAAAGGGTTTGTCTTTGTTCTTAGCATCCAGATAGCGCGCAAAATACCACGAACTGTCGACAAAGGTGGCCATCGTATCGGTTTCACGTTCCGCATTTGTGCCGCAATTAGGACAAGACACATATTTCCAGGTCGGATGACGGTCCAGCGGATTGCCCGGTTTATCAAATGTGGCATCTTCGGGCAGTTTTACCGGCAATTGCGCTTCGGGCACTGGCACCGTGCCGCAATTGGGGCAATAAACAAAGGGAATTGGACAACCCCAGTAACGCTGACGCGAAACACCCCAGTCGCGCAGACGGTATTGTGTTTCCGCATTTCCCAATTGTTTTTCTTCAAAGGCAGTAATAGCTGCTTTTTTGCCTTCTTCCACCGTCATGCCATTCAGGAAATGAGAATTAGCCAGACGTCCAGGTCCGGTATAGGCCAGCTTATCCACGCGAAACGCTTCGGCAATCTCTTCGGTCGGAATAACGACGGGCAATACGGGCAGATCATATTTCCGGGCGAAATCCAGGTCGCGCTGGTCATGGGCGGGGCAACCGAAAATCGCCCCGGTGCCATAGCCCATCAAAACGAAATTGGCGACCCAGACGGATAATGGCACATCCGGCAAAAACGGATGCGGCACTTTGATCCCTGTATCGAAACCTTCTTTTTCAGCCGTTTCAATGTCGGCTTCGGCGGTGCCGCCCTTGTTGCATTTTTCAATGAATGCAACAAGGGCCGGGTTATCCTTGGCCAGCGCCGAAGACAAAGGATGTCCTGCCGCAATGGCCACAAACGAGGCACCGAAAATCGTATCGGGCCGCGTGGTATAGACATCGATTTTATCGTCACTGTATCCGGAAACTTTCTGCGGCAAAGGAAAATTAAAACGCAGGCCGGTGGATTTTCCGATCCAGTTTTCCTGCATCAGCCGCACTTTTTCCGGCCACTCCTCCAGGGTCTTTAATCCCTCAAGAAGGCTTTCTGCATATTGCGTGATTTTAAAAAACCATTGCGTCATCTTGCGGCGCTCGACAGCAGCACCGGAGCGCCAGCCTTTGCCGTCGATGACTTCTTCATTGGCCAGCACACAATTATCGACAGGGTCCCAGTTCACTTCGGCCTCGCGCTGATAGGCGACACCCTTTTTGTAAAAATCCAGGAATATTTTTTGCTGCTGGTGATAGTAATCGACATCACAGGTTGCAAGTTCACGGTCCCAGTCAAAACTCCAGCCCAAAGCCTTGCATTGCTGTTTCATCGAAGCGATATTTTGGTAGGTCCAGGTTTTGGGATGAAAGCCCCGGTCCAGGGCGGCGTTTTCCGCCGGCAACCCAAAAGCATCCCAGCCCATCGGATGCAGCACGTTAAAGCCGCGAGCTTTTTTGTACCGCGCCATGACATCGGTGATCGTATAATTGCGCACATGGCCCAGATGCAAATCCCCCGATGGATAAGGGAACATGCCAAGCACATAATAGCTGGGCTTGTCCAAAG
>JAQGJA010000170.1 GCA_028290805.1 Alphaproteobacteria bacterium | reverse complement strand
GGCGACACGCGCCGGTTCGGGCGGGTTGTTTAAGGGATCAATGCGTACCGTGCCGATGAAATACTCGGCCGGGCCTTTGCCCGATGGCTGGCTGCCGCTGCGTTTGATGTCCATTGTTATTCTTCCTCTGTTGCTAAGGATATAGGGCTAATTAAAACCTAGACAATGAATGCCCAAAAAGGGTTGGAATGGCGGCTGATGACCCTATTTAATCGTCCATGATCATCACGCAAAGGAAATACCGATGACGGGCAAGGGCTGGCGCTTTGACAATAGTTACGCAAGATTGCCGGCGGCTTTTTTTGCCGCTTGTCCCCCGGTGCCTGTCGCAGCGCCGCGGCTGGTTATATTTAATCATGAATTGGCGCATTCCCTGGGGCTTGATTTCGATGCCTGCAGCCAAGAGGAACTGGCCGCCTTGTTTGGCGGTAATGTATTGGCCGAAGGCATGATGCCCATCGCCCAGGCCTATGCCGGCCATCAATTCGCGCATTTCACCATGCTTGGGGATGGGCGCGCGGTCTTGCTGGGCGAACATGTAACAGCCGATAGTGCACGTGTGGATATACAATTAAAGGGCTCGGGCCAGACGCCCTTTTCCCGGCGCGGCGATGGCCGTGCGGCCTTGGGGCCGATGCTGCGCGAATATATCATCAGCGAAGCCATGCATGGCCTTGGCATCCCTACAACACGAAGCCTGGCCGTCACCGCTTCCGGCGAAACAATCTGGCGCGAGGCCCCATTGCCCGGCGCGATATTGACCCGCATTGCCGCCAGCCATATCCGTGTCGGCACCTTTGAATATGCCGCCGGGCGCATGGGCCCCGAAGGGGTGCGCAGCCTGGCCGATTATACTTTGCAGCGCCATTATCCTGAATTGGCTGGGGCCGATCAGCCTTATCTTGCATTGCTGCAGGCAGTGATTGACCGCCAGGCCGCACTCATTGCCAAATGGCTTTTGCTCGGCTTCGTGCATGGGGTGATGAACACGGATAATGTGGCGGTTTCCGGTGAAACGATCGATTACGGTCCTTGCGCTTTTATGGATGCCTATGATCCGTCCACGGTGTTCAGCTCGATTGACCGTCAGGGCCGCTATGCCTATGCGCGCCAGCCCGATATCGCCCAGTGGAATCTTGCGCGCTTTGCCGAAACCCTGTTGCCGCTGTTGGATAGCGACAGCCAGAAAGCCGTTGAAATCGGCCGCACCGCCATTGAGGGTTTTTCCGAAATATTCCAGACATATTGGCTCAGCGGCATGCGCGCCAAACTCGGTCTGTCTACCGAGGAAGCGGAGGATAAAAACCTGGCCGAAGAATTGCTTGTCCTGATGCAATATGCCGGGGCTGATTTCACCAACTTGTTTCGCGCCTTAAGCAGGGGAAATCTGCCCGTCGAACTGGCCAGAGATGAAACATTTTCGGCCTGGCATAGGCGCTGGCAGATACGCCTGGGCCGCCAGCCGCAAGGCACGGACGCCCATGAAATCATGCGCAGGCATAACCCCGAAATCATTCCCCGCAACCACCGGGTCGAAGAAGCCCTTGCCGCCGCGGAAGCGGGAGATATTGAACCCGTGCACTTATTGCTGGATGCCCTGCGTGATCCCTATGCCACACGGGGCGACCGGCAAGGTTACCTTGACCCGTCAGTGGAGAAAAATATGCCCTATCAGACATTTTGCGGAACATAGGAAATCTCTCTTTCAAGAAACTTTACCATTGACATAAGCATAAGTTCCCCAATATCTTACAGCATAATCCATCTCTGTGTAAGGCAAGTAAAGCAATGAAAAAATATGTTGAATATCACTATCACGACGAATTTATGGAGGAGTCAAAGAGCGATATCAGGCCAGTGGATGCATTTGATGTTTATGCCCTGGATATCCCTGCAAATGTCGTGAGCTTTACATTTATCGAAGCGCCAAACCTCAAGCAGGTGGCAAAAGCGCCCGCGGAAAAGACGAAATTATATTTCCTGGCCGAACCGGATGAAGTTTTCACGACGCAGGAAATTCGCAATCATGGCCCCGAGCACACCCTTGCGATTGACGAATTGGATCGCGTTTTTAATGAGAAAAAGGCGCCGGATGCAAAAAGCGAGACAACGCTGGAAAACATGGATGAAATGCTCGACGATTTCCTTGGTCCTTCCTCACCGGGGCAAATAATGATGGATTTTATGGCCGATAGCATGGAAAAAGCCAATTGCCACCGCGTCATGGGCAATCCGCCGCTACACTGCAGGGGTATCCATGACAGTGCGACGATTTTAGATAAGAACACGCGCGAAGTGCTTTTTCCGCCTTATACAATGAAATAATCCCGCTACTATACGTCGCCAATCGCTGCTTCGATCACGGCGATATCGATTTTCTTCATGGTCATCATGGCTTCAAATGCGCGCTTGGCCACGCCCTGGTCGTGATGGGTTACGGCTTCTATAAGCGCGCGCGGGGTGATCTGCCAGGACAGGCCCCATTTATCCTTGCACCATCCGCAGGCACTTTCGGCGCCTCCATTATTGACAATCGCATTCCAATATCGGTCCGTTTCGTTTTGATCCTCCGTAATAACCTGGAATGAAAAAGCTTCGTTATGCTTGAAGGCAGGACCTCCGTTCAGGCCAAGACAGGCAATACCCAATACGGTAAATTCGACCGTCAGCACTTGCCCCTGCTTGCCGTCCGGGTAATCGCCGGGCGCGCGGTGAACAGCCTTTACTATGCTGTCAGGAAAAACCCGCGCATAGAAATTTGCGGCGTCTTCGGCTGCGCCATCATACCACAGGCAAATTACCGCTTTGGTCATTTCGGTGTTCCTTTTGTGTTCTTGCGATTGTTTTTGGTTGGCATGGGCTGAAATTCCCATGGAAAATACTTATTGAAAATCTTCCATTTCATAAAGCGGGCGTATTTCGATCCCGCTGGGCCCATGCATCGGATTGGGGCAGCGTTTCACCCAGGCAACGGCTTCGTCCATGTCTTTGACTTCCCACAGCCAATAACCGGCGACCAGTTCCCGCGTATGGGAAAAAGGACCGTCAATGACCGTCCGGCCGGGTCCATCGAATGCCACGCGCTTGGCATCCGAGGAGGGCTTAAGCCCGGCGCAATTCTCAGGTTTCAGGATGCCCGCGCGGATCAATTCATCATTGAATTTCCCCATAGCCTCCATCAATGCCTGCATATCGGGCGCATTGAAGTCCGTGCCGCTTTCGCTGTCTTCTGTCGCTTTTACAAAGACCATTACACGCATCGTTTTCTCCTGATTTAAATCTGCATTCATTGTCAGAATATATAATATATCCTGGATCTTTGATAGTGTTTATAATGAAAGACGGCTATCGACAACAAGGCGGAAATCGATATTAAATGCGAAGTGATCATTCTGGCAATGACCAGTATGGCCGGCAGGGCTGTTAAAAAATATGTTGGCCTCTGGCCATAGCTAAAATCTGTATTTAGCTCACTCACATCCATCAGGTTCACACCTCTTCCGTTTCTTCGGCTAGCGGACAAGTTCTCTTAACGCCCCCCTGTGAAGAGTTCAGTAGAAACCGCAACTATTATGGCGGACTTTTATTCGTTTTTTATAAGTTTAAGGAAAATCCCTATAAGTTCTTTCTTCAGGATCTGGAGAATTTTATAAATTGGCAATAGTTGACTGCTAAAACGTTTAAATCGTCACTCTAACTCTTGGGTTTTATTATGTCCGAAGCAATCACGGCAGCCATCAAACAGGATAATAACGATAGCGGCTCAGAGATGATGTCGCTCCTGTATGCGCTAAGTTCTTTACGCAATGGAGAAAAAGGCGTCCGTTTGCCTCAGGAATGGACCGGTATATCAGGAAAAGTTGCCGATGCATTTAATGAAGTCGTGGCCATAAACGAGCGGATGGCACTTGAACTCGGACGTCTAAGCCAATCAGTTGGTAAAGAAGGTAAGTTGAGTCAACGTCTGGTCTTGGGTGATGTAGGCGGTTTTTGGCAAGAATCAGTTGAATCGGTAAATGAGCTTATTGAAGATCTTGTGCACCCTACCAGTGAGACGGCACGCGTCATCGGCGCGGTCGCCCAGGGGGATCTATCGCAGATGATGGCTCTAGAGATTGACGACCGCCCTTTAAAAGGAGAATTTCTTCGTACCGCCCGGACAATCAACACCATGGTGGACCAGCTGGGTTCATTCGCGGCCGAGGTTACTCGGGTTGCGCGTGAGGTTGGTACCGAAGGGAAACTGGGGGGGCAAGCCAAGGTTAAAGGCGTTGCGGGTACCTGGAAGGATTTGACAGATTCTGTGAACATGATGGCCGGTAATCTGACGGGCCAGGTGCGTAACATTGCCGAGGTGGCAACGGCCGTTGCCGGCGGTGACTTGTCGAAAAAAGTGACCGTGGATGTTAAAGGGGAAATTCTCGAACTGAAGAACACCGTTAACACGATGGTGGATCAGTTGCGTTCTTTTGCCTCTGAGGTTACACGGGTTGCGCGTGAAGTGGGTACTGAAGGGAAACTTGGCGGTCAGGCACGGGTTGAGGGCGTATCGGGTACCTGGAAAGATTTGACGGATTCTGTGAACTCAATGGCCGGTAACCTGACGGGCCAGGTGCGTAACATCGCCGACGTTACAAAAGCGGTTGCTGCCGGAGATTTGTCCAAGAAAATTACCGTGGATGTTAAAGGGGAAATTCTCG
>JAQGJA010000163.1 GCA_028290805.1 Alphaproteobacteria bacterium | reverse complement strand
CATTTTTTAAATCTTCAACTAAAGTGGCAAAGGTAACGGCTTCCGACCACTCAAGCTTAAGACCCAGTTGTGCCGTTATGGTTTCTGCTAGTTCGACCGCAATACCGGTTTTCTTATTTGTGTTAGGATCAACTATGGTGAAGGGATTCTCTTCAAAAAAACCGCAGCGCAAGGTACCCGTGCGCTGAACGCGGTCATAGAGGGATTCTTTTATATCATCTGCAAAGGCCTGGGTGGTCACAAAGAGACTTACGAATAAAACGGCTATAAAAAATTTAGGCATTTTGTCCTTCATGAAAAGTTAGATGATAATTAACTGTAAATAAAAAATCCCCGGCGATTGCCAGGGATTTTAAAATGAAAATTAATTAGCCTGGCGTCTCAGAAACGCCGGAATATCCAGATCGTCGTCAAAGCCGGAGGTCCCGGTCGGGATGCGGTCGGAATTATCGACGCTGAGGCTGGGGGACTGAGTGGTTTTTTGTGGCGCTGACTGTTGTTGTGCTTGCGGCTGGCGCGGGGCGGCGCCGGTCAGGCGGTCGAACAGGCCTGGGCGTTTTGGCGCTGTTTGTTGGGCTTCCGGTGCCAGGGCCTGGGGCGCGCGTTGGGGCGTAGCGATGATTGGCAATTCCTGGGACATCAGGCTGTCGGTCAAGGCGCGGCGGCTTTGGGCGGGTTGCGGCGCAGCCGGGGCAGAAACCGATTTGGTTTCGGTCATCACAGGCATTGGCGGAATGAAATGGTCATCGACGCGCTCGCCGCGATGCTGGTTGACTTGTGGTGCGGCTTGTTGCGGGGCGTAATGCATCGATGGGGCTTCTATCGTTTGCGGCGCGGGCGCATAGGCTTCGTCGGCAGTGTCGGCTTCGAGCGATTCAATGGTCAACGGGGAATTCATCGGGGCGAATTCCTCTTCAACGCGGCGGGCGGCGGAGCTCGCGGCGGCGGCGCGGTTGAAGAAACCGGGATTGCCGGCCACGGCATTGGCGCGGGCATTGGTCGTGCCGGTCTGGCGCGTAACCGGTGTGGTAGCCGTGCCAACCGCGCTGGTAGATGTGGCCGGAGCAACGCCCTGGCGCAATAGCGAACCGCGGTTGAAATTGCCGGCCGGGGCAACGGCGGGTTTGTTCTGGGCGGCGAACTGGCTGGCCAGAGGCTGTTGCTCGGGCGAGGTTGTGCCACCTGTTTTGTAATTGCGCAGACCGCTGTCGATGCCGGTGGCCACGACGGAAACGCGGATTTTGCCATCCAGGTCGGGGCTGAAGGTCGAACCGAAGATGATATTGGCGTCCGGGTCCACTTCGTCGCGGATGCGGTTACAGGCTTCATCGACTTCGTATAGCGTCATATCCATGCCGCCCGTGATGTTGATAAGAAGGCCTTTGGCGCCCTGCATCGATGCATCTTCGAGCAATGGATTATTAATGGCGGCTTCGGCGGCTTCGATGGCGCGGCGCTCGGTCGAGGAAGATTCCCCGGTGCCCATCATCGCCTTGCCCATTTCGGACATGACGGAACGGATATCGGCGAAATCCAGGTTGATCAGGCCGGGCATGACCATCAGATCCGTGACGCCGCGCACGCCGGCATGCAAGACTTCATCGGCCATTTTAAAGGCATCGGCAAAAGTGGTCTTTTCATTGGCGACGCGAAACAAGTTCTGGTTCGGGATGATCAGCAAGGTATCGACATGCTGTTGCAGTTCCTCGATCCCGGCATCGGCCAGGCGCATGCGGTGTGCGCCTTCAAAATGGAATGGTTTGGTGACAACACCAACGGTCAGGATGCCGGCTTCTTTTGCGGCGCGGGCGATAATCGGCGCCCCGCCCGTCCCCGTGCCGCCGCCCATACCGGCGGTGATGAAGACCATGTTCGAGCCTTCGAGATAGCCCATGATTTCGTCCAAAGCCTCTTCAGCGGCGGCGCGGCCCACATCGGGGCGTGCACCGGCCCCAAGGCCACGCGTGACATTCAGGCCCAACTGGATCTTGCGGTCCGCCAGGCTCATTTTCAGGGATTGCGCATCGGAGTTGCAGACCAGAAATTCGACCCCCTGCAAACCTGAACTGATCATATTATTGACGCCGTTGCTGCCGGCCCCGCCGCAACCGATCACGGTAATGCGCGGGCGTAATTCGGTTTCTTCTTCAGGGATACGAATATTGAGCATGAAAGGCAGCCTCCGAGGTGAATTATGCCTGGAGTCTAACAACCTCCCCCGCTGAACGCTAGTAGAAAAGTTTACGTTTTGTTTATTTTTTTGATTCCTTTATTGCGCGCCATAAGTGACCCTGGATTATTTCGGTTGACATAGAACCTAAAAAGCAATATTCAAAATATTCCATTGGGATAATTTTATGCTCTTAGCCGGCCCGTTAGATATCCTTCCTGCTGATCGTGAGGACATCCCGCTTCTGGCCGAATTGTATGTGAGATCATGCCAGTTGCGCGGCGTAAAAATAATCCGGCTGAACAAGGAAGGACAGCTTGAGCGGCGCCCTGCTTTTTCCGACTTGGTCGCCGATAAAAAGATCAAGCTTCTTGCCGAATTTGAAGAGGGAAAAACGGATATCTTCAAGGCGGTTTATCCGCAAGAAAATCTTGTTTTGGGATATCATGCCTCTAAAAGGGTGAAAAACAATGGATATGACGCGGCTTTACTAACGGATTACTATGCTTTGCCGTCGGATAAGAAGGCTGGCAGCGCGCTAATGAATCACTTCCTGGAAAAAAGCCGCCAGGAAAATATTGAAATGATTACCTTGTGCCCCACTAGATATGCGATACCCATCTATGATCATTATGGGTTTAAAGAGAGCCAAGGGAATATGTATCTTTTATTGCCTGCCATTCATTAAGTGCAAACTTACCCCCCTGGATGAAGAGGGCTTTTATATTTGTAATACTTACCAGTTCTCTCGCAACCACTGCTTGACCCGCTCGATCATCCCGCCTGTCGTCATCGATGGAATGGCAATATCGGGATATTCGTGGGCATGTTCCGCAGCATAAATCAACAACCCGCAGGCGCTGGAAAAAGCCGGGCCTGATGTCGCTTCGGCAAGGCCCGTCACGCGCATGGGGGAAGCAATGCGGATTTGTTTGTCCAGCATCAAGGCGGCGATGTCACGTAATCCCGATAATTGGCTGGCGCCGCCGGTTAAAACGACTCTGCGGCCCGTGGTGGAACTGAAGCCGCTGGCTTCCAGGCGGGCGCGGACCAGTTCGAAGGTTTCTTCGAGACGCGGCTGGATGATGCCCGTTAAAAAAGAACGCGGCACGGTATGGCCGCTGGATTTATCGTCTTCGCCCATTTGCGGCACTTCGATCAGGTCGCTTTCGTCGCGGGCGTTGCGGATGGCGTGGCCGTATAGTGTTTTCAAACGCTCGGCCTGGTTCATCGGCGTGGTCAGGCCGCGGGCGATGTCTTGCGTTACATGCTGGCCGCCGACAGGGACGGCATCGGCGAAGACCAGTTTATTATCCAGCACAACACCGATACTGGTGGTAGCGGCGCCCATATCGATAATGGTGCAGCCCAGATCCAGTTCGTCCTCGACCAGGCAGGATAAAGACGAGGCATAAATATCAACGCAAAACCCCTCGACGCTCAGATGATTGGCGTTGACGCAACGCTCCAGGTTTTGGATCGTGCTGGACGATAATGTCAGGGCATGAATATCGGTCTGCAGGCGCTTGCCGTGCAGGCCTTTTGGATCGCGCACGCCGTGCTGGCCGTCAACGCTGAAGCTGACGGGGATGGCGTGGATCAATTCGTTCTGGCCCGGAATTTCAACATCGCGGGCAAAAGCCAGCGTGCGGCGGATATCGCTTTCGGTCACCTCACCATGCGGGATGGCCACCTCGCCGCGCAAGAGCTGTGAGCCGGTCTGGACGGCCGAGACGCTGACCACCACGGTGTGAATGGTTTCCCCGGCCATGTTTTCGGCGGCCTGTACCGCCTGGCCGATGGCGCGGGCGGCGGCATCCATGTCGATAATCCGACCGCCTTTCAAGCCCTTGGATTCATGATAACCGATACCGGTAACATGGATTGCGCCATTATCGGCGATCCTGGCGATAAGACAGCAAACCTTGCTGCCGCCAATATCAAGGACAGCAAGAGTTCCGGTTTTCGGACGGGGTAAAAGACGTGATCGGGCCATTGTTGGAATGGACAGCAAAAGGGTAAATTTTTGTTAAAGAATTGGGCGTGACAGGTTGGTTTTGTAAATAAAGTTAGATTGTTTTTTGAAACACCAAGGGCACGAAGAGGCACAAGCCATTGCAATTAATCACCACTTCCCGGGCGAAGTGAAACACAGAGCCGGGATCTCGATTTCGGTGCATAACAAAAGCCTCAAGATCCAGGCTCTTTGTAAGGCTGCGACGGAAAAAGCATTTATAATTTTCTTGGTGCGTCTTGGTGTGCTTGGTGGTTCAAATCTTAAATTAAAAATTTTCCAATTTTAACTCAGGATCGTAAATTGCATCCATCTCTTTAGCTTTCTCTTCAATAGTCGTCAGGAAACCAGCTTCCTTACGAAGTTGATTTACTTTTTCAGGAATTTCCACCGGCCACATATAAAGGCCCTTATTTTCCCTGTATTGTCCCTGCGAGCCGTATTTCTGCGGCTTACCCTGCC
>JAQGJA010000161.1 GCA_028290805.1 Alphaproteobacteria bacterium | reverse complement strand
TCGCCTGTATAATGATAGCGGTCCTGATGTTTACGGCCTTGGCGTATCCGCCGGCCAGCTTGATTTCATAGTCGGCAGCAGCAGCAGTTACGTCTGGTATATGGGCGGTGCGGAAAAAATGCGCTTGAACAATAGCGGGAATCTTAGCATTTCGTCGCTTGCTTCCGGCGGCACGGCACCGACCACCTCCGGCACAACCAAGATGGTTGTCACCGATGCGAATGGATTGTTGTCATTTGCAGCTATTCCAAGCGGTGGCGGCGCATCTCTTCCTCTGAATGCGGATACTGCAACAAATGGACGTATCATAGAAATTAATTCTGCAGCGGATCCTTTCCTCGGTTACCGCGGTACTTCAAACGTCTATCTCGGCAAAGCCGCCGGAAAAGCCATGGACGGAGGGGGCACCGGCCGTATGAACGTGTATATAGGCGAAGGAGCAGGACAAAATGCAGCCGGGAAGTTTAACGTCTTTATTGGCTGGTCAGCAGGCCAGAACGCAACAGGTACTAATGCCAGTGAAAACACGTTTATAGGAAACGCCGCCGGTGTTGCAGTTACAACCGGTGCCTATAATTCTATAATGGGGTCCAGTGCAGGCCAGTCCACGACAACCGGGGCCAGCAACACGATAATTGGTATGAACGCAGGACGTCTTAATACAACGGGGTCCGGTAACGTCTATCTCGGCTCTGGTGCCGGGATCACTTCTACGACAGGCAACAATAATATTTTAATCGGCACTGGCAGTACAGCGCCTACTGCAGGCACAAGCAATTATTTGAATATTGGCGATGGTACCAACGGCAGCGTCCTTTATGGGGATTTAAGTACCGGCAACCTCACATTGAAAGGCACCTTGACACAGCTTTCTGACAAGCGCCTGAAAACGGATATCGCGCCGCTTTCGGGTTCGTTGAATAAAGTTCTTGGCCTGAATGGGGTATCCTATCACTGGAAACCCGGATTTAAAAAAGACAGCCGCGAATATGTCGGTTTCCTTGCCCAGGATGTTCAGAAAATCGTGCCGCAAGTTGTCTACCAGAACCAGCGCGGCGATCATCAGGATTACCTCAGCGTCAGCTATGAACAGTTGACCCCTCTTCTGGTCGAAGCGATCAAGGAGCAACAAAAAATCATAGAGGATGAACGGACCAGAAATATCGCGCAGCAGGCCGAGATTGACGATCTGAAAACCCGCATGGACCGCATGGAAAAACTCCTGGCTGGAGGAACTAACGATGCAAAACAGGCGGTCCTGGCTCCGGTGGAACAGCCTTTCGGTTTGATGGTGCTCTTTGCCAAGATCAAGGCATTCTTTGCCGGATTGTTCACCTGATCGATGCCAGGATTTGCAGGCCGCCTGATCCTGGCCGGCGGGTCAGAGAACCGCGATCCGCACAATGGCCAGCCCCTGGACGTGCTGCGCGCCTTGCGACAGGAAAACCTTGTCGATCCCTTGATCGAAATTATCACCACAGCCTCAAGCGAGCCGTGGGCCTATGAACGGCAATACCAGGCCGCCCTTCCCGCCCTTGGGTTTGACCGGATTGGCTTTATGCATGTTGAGACGAAGGAGCAGGTCGAAAAGAACGGCAGTTTTTATACTCGTCTCGAGAAGGCGGACGCTGTGTTCTTTTCCGGCGGTGACCAGGCGAAACTCGGCCGGATTCTGGGCGACACGAAGCTTGTCGATCTATTGAAAGCCCGGCTGCATAACGATAACAATTTCACCCTGGGCGGCACCAGTGCCGGTGCGATGATCATGGCAGGCACTATGATCGCCGGGGAAACGCAGACGGGCGATAACGCCCCTGCCCTGAATACAGGCCAGGGCTTTGCTATTTTAAAAGATATCATCATCGACAGCCATTTTGCCCAGCGCAATCGCCACTGGCGGCTGGAGCACGCTTTGCGCCTATATCCGCGTCTTTCCGGCCTTGGATTGGATGAGGATACCGGGCTGGTAATTACCGGCAATCAATGGCGCTGTATCGGATCGGGCAAAGCGTGGCTTTATACAATGGATGAGACGGCACCGCGCATGCATGTTATGGCACCGGGCGAGACATTGTTGCGGTAAGGGGCAGGTTCGTCCTTTTGATTAGAGCATTCTGCATAAATCCCACATTATTGTCATGCTGAACTCGTTTTAGCATCCATGATCCGGCGCATACTGAAAGGTGGATCCTGATGAATTCAGGATGACACTGCTTAAGTGATAGGTGCTTAGCCACGATCAAATCAAGGCTTGATAATCGTAATCGTCAGCGAGGCCGCACTGCCGTCATTGACGATTGTGGCCTCCCCCGTGCCATAGGTGTTTTTCAGCTGGTTCAGCCCGCTGATAACGCCCGCGCTTGCAGCATTGGGTCCTGGGGTTTCGATGGACAGGGTAATGGTGCCCGCGCCGTTATTGGTGTAATGCCATTCGCCGAACGGCTTGGGCGGCAAAGGCAGGCTGCGTTCCGAGGTACCGGTAAAAATGCCTTTATAGGTGGGGACATCGTCCATCTGGCATTGCAGATCCTTGACCAGGCCCGAACCGGGCTGGGCCGGATAGCCGTAATTATTCACGAGGTTGCATTCCAGCAAAGCCGAACGGATCAATTGCGCCTGGGATTTAAGGTCTTCGGCAATGCGCGAGGATTGCGCGCTGGTGGCGGTCTGCTCCCCATTGCTGCCCATCATGGCATAAGAAAGCGCGCCCAGCAGGACAACGGCGATCAGGATCAGGAACAAGGCATTGCCTTTTTCACCATGTCTGTGTGTCATATCAAATCTCCTGAAATGAAAAAAGAGCGGGCAATTTCTTACCCGCCCTTTGATTAAGCTTGGCAGCAGGCCAGGATTATTGTTCGACCATAACGTGATAGTAAACATAGTGGTTGGCAGTTGACGTCCCTACGCACAAGAAGGATTTGTTATCAATTCCCGTGCCCGTAACCGGAACGGATCCGGCTACAATAGCGGCAGGCGTACCAGTCAGGACAGGAATGGTTTTGTTGCCATTGATCTGAAGGTTGATGCTTTCGCATAAAGGTTTTTTCAAATCATCCAGAAAGGCCACAAGATCGGCGGCCGCTGTTGCCACGCCCGTCACCGGTGTGGATTTGAAGTACCAGTTGCCGTTCTGGGTGGAACTCATGGTTGTCGAAACCGTATTGACGATGTTCTGGTCAACCGGGGTAAAGCTGACCCCGCCGCCATCGGCATGGAAAACCATGTTGGGTGTGTTATTTGCCGTTATCGCAGCAGCATAGGCTGTAGCGTCGGTCGGCGCAGTAAAATCAAGCGAAGCCACATCGACATTGCGCAGCGTCATTCGGGTAATACCTGTCCGGATCGCCGAAGAATATTGCGTGATCGCCGTGCTGGAAATCAGGCTGGTTTCCCGGTTCGGGGCACCGCCGCCCCGGTTGGACTGGGTGATCGCATAAGACAGGGCTGCGAAAAGCACCACCGCAATCAAAATAAGAAACAGGGCGTTGCCGCTTTCTGCGTTATTGTTACAAGTCGTTTTATTCATTTGGAGTCCCCTTTTCGTCGTCCTGTTGTGTTTTAGGCGCCGGCAGGCTGATATTAACCTGTTGTACCGACAAATTTGCAAGCAGCGGGCCGTTTTTACAATCTCTTCCCGCGCAAAAATCTTTTATTTTGACATTCCAGTCACTACCGCCGAAACCGATATCATCAATTGCAGCACGCCACAAGGCGTAATCCCGCGTCGATTTGGCAATAACCTTGATGTCGCTGCCAGTTTGCACGATTTGCAGCATGGGATAAACAGTTTTTATTTTATCGACATGCGGCCCGATCTTTTCCGTTGCCACAGGCGTATAGGTCAGGAGCGGCACCGTCGGGCGCAAGGCTTCGGCCTGGGTCAGTTCTTTTTGCAATTCCTGGATATTGACCGAACGTGTATAGACGAACAAAAGCGAAGCCCCGGCAATCGCCCAGATCACGCTGGCCGCAATGATGTTGTTCAGCCCCGAACGCAGCGGCAGATTATCAAGGAAACGGTCAAGATCCTTGATCGACTCCGGGCTGACATAGGACATGGCCTTGCGCCAGTTCATCTGTTTCTGCGGTTTGAGAGGGGTAAGCGAAAAAGGCATATCTGACAGGGATTCCGGGTATAGTTGGTTGATTCGATTATCTCATAAACGGGTTACAAGTTTTTTAAGATTAGATATAATTTTATATATATTTTATTTACTTAACTTTTGCCTTGTATGCGGACACGGCCATCGGGCGCGCTGCCCATCACCTGGGCCCGCAGCTGGCGCAGATTATTTCCCCCGGCGGCCTGGGGAACCAGGGCTTCCCACAAGATGGCGTTGTTGGTGACCTCGTATTTCAACAGCGTACCATTGATATTTTGCAGGTTTAAAAGCAATTCCTGCAACCGGTACAGATGGTGGTCGGCATCGTTGCGTACGGCGCGCGTGGCCTCGACCATCAGCTTTTCCGTCGCCATCTGGGTATCCTGTTCGGCCTTGGCCAGGTTGGGACGGATGACGATGCCGATCAGATGGGTGGCCATCCAAAGTATCAGCGACAAGACCGCAACGGCCATGCCCGACATGAAAAGCCCGCGCACCGTGGCGCGCGACAGTTTTTCCTGCATCAAAGCCTGGTTTTTCCAGGGAACGGGTTTGGCGCGTTCGGGATTGATCGTGGCGAAATTAGCATCCAGCGTCTGCAGGCGGGGCAGGACCGTACGCGACGGGCCGACGAAGACCTGCATCCGGCCCGTTTCGCCATCCCAGCGCAGCCCTGCGGCCGTGCCTTCCTGGTCAAACAGATAAACGGTTTCACGGTCCCAGAATTCGCTATTGCCCGGCAAGGCTGCGGCAAGCGGGCACCAGCTGTCGGGGTTGGAGGCCAGCGAAGCTGAAGGCGTGGCCAGATACCAGATGCGGTTATCGGCAACGGTATACACGTAATGGATGCGGTCGGTGGCGCAGGCCTGGGAGGCGGCATTCCATACCGCTTCATCCTCGGACCCGGCGATATACGGGATGGAGCCGCCGATAAGATCGGAAGGCAGATAAACGGATAACGCCACATCGCCCGCAACCGGCGTTGGAGCACCGGCGGTCTTGACCGTCGTGTTGCGTTCAGCGGTGATTGAATTGAGATCAGCCATGTTATCCTCCGGTTCCGCCCATCATGTCCTGCATCATATTATCCATACTGAAATTCATTAAACGCAAGGTAAAGATCGCACTGCCAAAGGCGATGAGCAGGTAAAGACCAGTCAAAATAAAAGCCAGCCAGACGATAAGGCTGTTTTTCGTGCTGGCCGCCTGGGCCCGCATTTCGGCGATGGATTCAAGCACGGTGGCGATCTGGTTCAGATCCGAGACGGTCATCAGTTCCATACGTTCGCCGCGGTTAAGCGGGTCACGGTCCAGCGCCGCGCCCAAAG
>JAQGJA010000129.1 GCA_028290805.1 Alphaproteobacteria bacterium | reverse complement strand
AGACGATCGATACCTTTCTGAACAACCAGGAAGAATTGACCAAATACTGGAGCGGCCAGATCAATTCGGCCCAGACCAATATCACCAAACTGCCGACCCAGGCCGTGCAGAAATTCAACGAAGGGGTTGAGGAAATCGCCCGCCAGAATTTGAATTTATTCGAAACGGCAATGAAGATTTTCTCGCCCTTCGTGCCGACGACGCAAAGCGACAAAAAAGAAAAGGTCGAAACCCTGCGCCAGCAGATCCGCGCGATCCAGAACCGGATCAACGAATTGGAAAAAATGTCGGGTCAATAATTGATAACACAACCCATTAAAAATCCCCGCTTTCGTTAGAAGAGCGGGGATTTAATTTCCAGTGTGTAATGGGCTTATTGCGCCATTACATTCTTCAGAACATCGTTACGCGCCCGGATGGCGTCGCCGCCTTTTATGGCGGGGGTTTCGAAGAAATAGATGCGGATTTTATTGTCACCGGCTGAGGTAAAGAGCATCGCGGCAATGCTGTCGGTGCCTTTATTATTGGCGCAGGCCAGTTCCGCCATCTTAGTGCTCAGATTACCTTTGCCAGGGACGATGCCGGAGGCTTCGGCGACGAATTCGCCATTGCAGCGCTGTTTCATCATGCGCATGTAATCGACAGCCCCGGTTTCAAGCGAAGAAGCGGATTTTTCCTTGAGGCCGATCAGCATCTCATCCTTGCGCCAGGCGAAATCCAGCGGCTGGGCCGAGGTGGGCTGGCGGATCAGCAACAGCTTTTCCGGAGCCCAGGGCGTTCCCGCAAAAGCGGCCTGCCATTGTGAGGGCAACAGGCCCGGTGTGGTTTCCGCTATCATGGGCGCAGGCTTTTCCGCTGTTTTTTCTGGCTCGGCCTGAACAGGTTCAGGAGCAACAGGAGCAGGGGCCATAGCGACGGAAGCCTGGGCTTCGGCATCATTGATGGCCGGAACCGGTGCGGCTTCTTGTCCAACGGATGCCGTGCCGGCATCGGCAATGACAACGCCGTTATTATCGGTCAAAGCCGGGCGGCCCTGATTGGATACGATACAGTCATGCAAGGCGCTTACCGCGCCATCCATACCTTTTAATTGATAGACGACCTGGTCGTTGGGTCCGCGCAGATAAAGCGCATCACCCTTGCGCATTTGATCGGGCAGGCTACTGGGGATGGCGACGGTCATGACGCGGGGCGTGATGGCGATGGCTTCGACCGGAAACACGTCGCGCTTGTCGATCTGGGCGGTAAGGTCGAAATGTTGGCCCGATTCCATCTTGTCCTGGGGGAAATGCAAAGCCAAGCGGCGCACGCCGTCGGTATTTTCTGCCAGCATCAGCACGGTGCCGTTATCATACATGTTTTTGACCAGGCAATGATTGAGCGTTCCCTTATTCTCGTCATTCTGGCTTTCGGTTTTCCAGGAATAGATCGGTTTGGTGATCTGCAGCGCAGGCTCGGAAGGGACGGCAAAAGCAGGCAAGGTGGCCAGCATGATTGCCGAGGTGACACTGGTGGCAAGGAAACGTGAAAACAGATTATTCATTGGAATTGCCTTGGAATGTTGAGGTTTCGGCTTGAGGAATAATGCTTTCCTGTGCGCCCACTGCAGGACGGCCAAGAATGGCAAGACAGGCAGAGAATTTATTCAGTGCCGTGCCGATCGTATCGATCTTGAAGCTGGAGGCAACGCCCGACATGGCAACGCGCATGGCGCGGGCCGCGCCCAGCGTGTCAAAGAAGCTGCGCTTTTTGCCCATCTGGACGATCAGCGTATGCGGGGTTTCGGCGTAACCGGTGAAATCCTCGTCAAATTCATTATCGACCTGGATGGTCACATTGTAATTGCGGTTCATCTGCAGCATATCAACGCCGTAATTAATGCCGACCGTGCTGAAACCATCGGCGCGCTGGGCGATCATCAGACGCGAACCGTTTTTGAACTGGTTCTCCAAAAGGCAGAAAGCGTCTTTGCCGTTTTGCGAGGTGGCATCCAGGATGCGCGAGCTCCAAGAGCCGCTTGGGACCACGGGAGCCGGGCGAAAGCCGGTTTCCTTGCCCGAAATATTGCGGACGGGGGCCCGGACCGTTGTGGCCTTTTTGATTTCGGGCATTTCTTCAGGGGATATAGATGGCGGTAAGGCTGCTGGTTCGACCGGTACGGGCGGCAATAAACGCGGAGCCGGTACCGGGTCCAGTTTCGGTTTGGGCAGGATCGGCGGTGCGGATCTGATAACGGGTGCAGCGACAGGTTCAGCCGCTTCAGGCACAGTCACAATCGGTTCCGGCATCGCAGGCGCAGCAATGACTGGAGCCATTACAGGGGGGGCGACCGGCGCGGCAGGCTTGGCCACAGGGATGGATTTAGCTGCTGGCTTGCTGGCTTTTGGAGAGAGGATTTCCGCGTCCAGCACATCGGTTTTATCCACTTTCGGCATTTCGGTGGAATAGGAGTCCATTTCATCGGCGCGGGTCGGACTGGACGGTGCAACAGGGGCAGAAACAGAAGGCGTTACAATTGGCGCCCGGGCAATCCCGGCATAGGTGTCATTGTCGAACAGATAATTATTGATGGCTGGTTCCGGCGCGGAAAGCGAACGCTTGCTGGACACCACGCTGTCGGCGCGCGGGACTGGGACAGTCTCGGGTGCCATAGCAGGCGCATCAAATGCGATTGATGGGGGCTCTTCTTTTGGCTGTTCCTGGATCGCTGCCGGAGCCTGTTTTACCAATGTCGTGGCAACAGGCGAGGGGGATGCAGGGAACAAGTTTTCTTCGGGCGAAGAAGATTGCGCAGTATCGCTTATGGGCTGGAACTCATCAGCAGGTTCGTTCATTTCGACAGCAGGCGGCGGCGCCTGGATTTCTTCCGCCTGTTTTGTCTCGGCGGGGGTTTCCTGGGCCGGTGCGGTCTGTTCCGTTTCAGCCTGGTCTTTCATCAGGAAAGAAGGCAGGGCGAAAAGCGGTTTTTGTTTGGGTGCAGGCGGTGGCTGCACCGATGGGTCGCCGGCTTCGGCGCGCGCTTCGGCCAGGCGGTCTTTTAAAAGGGAAGGCGCAGGCGAGGCACCCGTAGCGCCTTGGGCGCCTGCGGCCGTTTCGGTTTCGGCCAGGCTGCGGACGGAAAACGCCGATTGTCCGGCCATGTCTTTTTCTTCGTCGTCCATTTCATATTTTTCAATAACGGGTGGATTATCCCACATAATCGCCGCTGTCTTGATCGGCGCCGCTTCTTCTGTGGTGGGGGCCATTGCGGGATGGACCGGATTGTCCCACAGGATCGAAACGGTTTCGATCGGGGCCGAAATCTGGGTGGATGGCATGGACAAATCGGTTGGTGCGGCAAATACCTGATCTTCAAATTTTGGCGGGGCGGTAACTGTGCGCGTGACGCGGCGCGCGGGCATTGCAGGAATCGTTGTAGGATCAAGTTCGGTCATGCAGCTGTTGAATTCGGCAAAGGCCTGTTTGTT
>JAQGJA010000119.1 GCA_028290805.1 Alphaproteobacteria bacterium | reverse complement strand
ATGATCTTCGTCCGATAACCTCTTTGCCGTTCCAGCCAATTGAGGAAGTCCCGCACCGCTTTCAAATTGGTTGTGACAAATGACACGGATTTAGTTCGATGGAACAAGTCCTGCACATACCGGCTGGCAATATCTTTATTAAATGTTTCAAAGCCTGCGAACTGAATGAAAGCCTCGAAATAGCGTAAATGCTTCAGGGCTTCGATTACAGTCTTCTTATCCTTGCGTCCTACGTGCTGGATGTGCTTTCGATATTTGTACTTGGCCCTCTCATTTAGTGAAGAGAATCTGGGTTTTTCCTCGGGTTTTGCCATTATACCAAGTCCCCTTGTAATGACTCAAATTCATTGTCTTTACTATGACCGTCGATGTGAGTCTTTAAGGTAGGCACTTCGCAATCATATAATTGCGAAACATCGACCACGTTGAACGCGCGTTTCAACTTCTGGAAATCGTTTAGTTTGAAGGTTTTGTTCATTTTGCTTTTGCACGTCCGGCATATAGCTTTAGCACATAATCCGTTAGGCTTTTGTTCGAGGGCAACCTTGGTTTGCAGGGCAGGGCAGGCTTCCTTGCACGACATACAATAGAACTGCTCAAAGGCTGTCCGGCATTTGCCTTTATCGTTTTGCTTTTTAAGAAACGCTATTAAATCGAGACCGTAAACCAAAAGCGGGTTATTGCTGTCGGTGGTTTGTAAGCCTTCACTTTTGATCCATGCCCGCACCGTTTGAACATGCACATCGCAATGATTTGCAATTTCGTCCAAATCATAGCACCACCAATAGCTTAGGTTGCGGTGTCTATATAATCGCTTGCCCATACTTGAACGCCTTATCCGTTATAGGATCGAACCAGCGCACCGATGTCTTCTGCTTTCCAAGCTGTGATATTAACCGACAGCTTGACGGGCCTTGGATAAATGCCCGATTTTACCCCTGCCCACCACGTGGATTTAGAAACAGGAAATATTTTAAGAACCTCGGGCAGCCGTAAAAAGCCGGTGTGGGGGATAGTTGGTTGTGTCATATCGTTTACCTCTGTTTGAACGAACATGAGGCAAGCCTATCCAGTGTTTTTTGCCTTCAATAGTTGGGCGGGTTTAGAAAACACCTAGACTGAACTTTGGGTACTGCTGGACTGCCTACTTAAAATGGAACGGACGATTCATTGAAATCCTCATCATTTTCAGCGAGTTGATCAGGGGAAGGGTTCGGTCTGGCAGGGGGGACGTATGTCTTTGCAACACCTCCTTTTGTGCTCCAATTTGCGACTTTTGCCATATCTTCTATAGCTTGTCTTTGCGGCATGCCATGTTCATCTGTGAATCCATACAGGGATGCCATCTCACGTAGCTTCTTTTCGAGGGCTTGTTTCGGCGTTTTGTTTTTGAGCAACGATGTATTATCTCTAATCGATTCCCATGCTTTAATCGTTGCTGCCAATTTTGGTGAATAAAATGGGTGATTTATATCCAGGTAATCGCGATCATCAACGCTCTCGGAAAAGAAAAAGGATGGCTTGATATTCCGATGCGCTAACCACGCTTTTAAATCTTCTACGAGTACGGTTGTGAGGTTCCAATCAGGCTCAATGTTCTCCACGCGGTCCACTTTTTCGTCCCCAGCTAGACTGTAGGTCACAATTTCTGAATTATGAACTATTCTCGCCCTAAGGTTATTGTTCCTGATAGCCCCCTTGAGAGCAGCGTACACGGCATTAAAGCCTTCTGGTCGGTTATGTGCCTCCCAGCCTAAGACATACTCTTCGCTTCCGTCGGCAGGATCCTCACCGATCACTAAGAGTGAAGCTTGAATAACGGTCAGATGATCGCATAACTTCCAATAATCCAGATTATTCATGCTTGGCCTCGTTGTATAAATAATCAGCCCACTTTTGCATCATGACAGTACGTTCATCCAAAAATTTGGCTCTATCGTAAGCTCGGTCAACGGCGTTACGAGGAGCGTGCGCAAGCTGGCGGTCGACTACTTCATGACGATACCCCAGTTTTTCCTTGATCGCACTAAGCCCCAACGCTCGGAATCCATGCCCTGTCATGCGCCCTTTGTAGCCCATCCGTTCCAGTGCCTTCAAAACAGTGTTGTTACTCATATGCTTTTTGTGACCAAGTTGGCTCGGTAATACATAATCGCTGTGAGGTGACAGTCCTTTTAGCTCGGCCAAGATCGCCAATACCTGATCTGACAGGGGAACGATATGCTCATTAGCCATTTTCATGCGTTCTGCTGGAATAACCCACTGCTTGTTTTTAAGATCAAATTCATCCCACGTGGCCTCAATCAATTCGCTTGTGCGGACAAAGGTCAGCATTAACATTTTCACCGCCAAATGGGTGTGCCGGTATAAGCGCGCGCGGTTATGTTCAAGCGCTTTTACAAGGTCAGGAATTTCGTTGATTTCAATACATGCATGGTGTGACCTTTTGTATGGTCTCAACGCCCCTTGTAAGTCTTGTGCTGGGTTGCGTTTTGCTTTGCCTGTCGCAATGGCATAACGGAAAACCTGGCCGCATAAGCCCCTCAAGCGGCCCGCCAGCTCATGTGCGCCACGATTTTCCACTTTGCGAAGCGATTCCAGTATATCAGGGGCTTCGACATCTATGATTGGGATCGATCCTAGGGCAGGGAACAAATCACGTTCAAAGCGCGATAAGAC
This sequence comes from Alphaproteobacteria bacterium, assembly GCA_028290805.1. Taxonomy (GTDB): domain Bacteria; phylum Pseudomonadota; class Alphaproteobacteria; order Micavibrionales; family SZUA-601; genus JAQGJA01. Next base: position 12,211 of record JAQGJA010000119.1, on the reverse strand, counting down.
AGTCTTCTTGTATTTGTCGGTTTTGTCGGAAAAATGCGTTTCGATCCATTCCATCGTGATAGCCTGGAATGAGTTCCCAAATTCGGTCCGTTTTCGGCGCTTTTCAACTTTACGATCCCGTGACGGATCAACACCGCTGGAAAGTAGCCTTTTTGCATTTTCTCTTTTTTCTCTGGCGTGTTTCAGAGATATTTCGGGGTAAACACCAAAGGCAAGCCTGTTTTCTTTAGTTAGGTGCCTATACTTAAAACGCCAGTACTTCGATCCTTTGGGCGTGACTTCAAGATATAACCCCTTGCCATCAAAGAGCTTATAAGCTTTCTCCCTCGACTTGGCGTTCTTGCATGATGTATCAGTGAGCTTCATGGGGGCACATTTTTCTATCAAACGTGTTATGCCCCCAATTATGCCCCCGCTTTACTTGGATGTCAAAGAATTATATGGGACGGCTTTGGACTTCGTTTAGGCTAAAGTCCTAGTTTTGCTAGGGTTTTTTAAACGGTATCGGATGGGGTGATTTGAAGTATTGGCTCCTCGAGCAGGATTCGAACCTGCGACCAATCGATTAACAGTCGATTGCTCTACCGCTGAGCTATCGAGGAACATGGAACATTTTACAGGACCTGTTTTTGCCTAAAACAGACTGGGGGTCAAGCCTTTTTTAGCGGGAAAGGTAAAAATCACCCCAACCTGCTACCTGCCGGATAACCGTTAGATATTGGAGGCACGAGCCAGAATCGAACTGGCATTCAAGGATTTGCAATCCTCTGCATCACCATTCTGCCATCGCGCCAATAGTGAAGCACGACTTTATGGGCTGGACGGCGCTTCGTCAAGCGTTTGCTCTGGAAAAATCCTAAAGCCTGGCGTAATGTGGGTGCCAGTTTTCAAACCGGGACCGATCCATGAATAACGCCGCCACACCCCTCTCTTCTTCTTCCTTCGAAACGGCCCGATTCAATATGGTCGAAAGCCAGATCCGCCCTTTCAGCGTGATGAATGAACAGGTCATCAACGCTTTTTCCAGCGTGGCCCGCGAGGAATATATCCCGGTCGAGCGCCGTAACCTGGCCTATCTGGGCGGCGACTTGCCGATGGGTAAGGGGCGTTTTATGGTCGAACCCGCCGGTTACGCCCGCTTGCTGCAGGAAGCACATATCGTGCCGGGTATGCGTGTGCTGGATATTGGCTGCCTGACCGGTTATACCACCGCGATCTTGTCGTATCTGACGGCGGAGGTGACGGGGCTGGATTCGGTCGAATGGGTGATGCAGGCGAAGAACCTGGCGCACCAGTCGCTGAATTTCGTTGCAGGGGAATTGGCCGCCGGTGCGCCGCTGCAGGGGCCGTTTGATGTCATCGTCCTGAACGGCGCGGTCCAGCGAATTCCCGAAGCGCTGATCGCCCAGGTAAAGGAAGGCGGGCTGATTGCCTGTTTTTGGCGCGGCCAGCGTTCGGACGGGCATGGCGTCTTGTATCACAAACAGAAAAACGCCTTGCGCCAGCAGATATTATTCGATGCCTTCGTGCCCATCCTGCCCGGATTTGAAGAACAGCCGGGATTCATCTTTTGACCCGGATTGCCACCATTGACGCCAAGACATTGGCAGAAGAAGTAAAGGCAGCCCCGATATTCCTGTTGGATGTGCGCGAACCGAATGAGGCTGCATTGTGCCAGATTCCCGGTTCGGTGCTGATTCCGCTGGGGCATATTGCGGCGCGGGCGGCGGAAGTGCCGGACGACCAGGAAGTTGTGGTTTACTGCCACCATGGACGGCGTAGCGAGATGGCGATCCGCATGTTGCAAGACGCAGGATTAACCCGGTTGCGCAATCTGGAGGGCGGCATCGATGCCTGGGCTGAAGCTTTTGACCAGGAGATAGCGCGGTATTGATTGACGGCAGGCCCCGTTCCCTTATAAAGTAACCTAGTTTCATTCAGGATTTCCAAAGCATGGCCGATAAAAACAAACCCCAGGACGATCTTTCCATCGAGGAAATCCTCGGCTCGATCCGCCGCATCATCGCAGAAGACGAGGACGATGCCGGGCAGAAAACCGGGGCAGAGGGCGCTCCAGCAGCAACTAATGATGATGAAGAAGATGAAGTGCTGGAACTGACCAATCGGATCGACCCGGTGGATACCCAAGCCAGTGCGCCCTTACAGGATATGGAGATTATTTTCCAGCCCAGTGAAGTGCCCGACGACCTGACAGAAGAGCCTCCAGAAACATTCACCCCCGCGACAATTCCAGCAGAGGAACCGACCCCCATGGTCCAGCCCCAACCGCCGCAAGATCAGGAACAGGATGACGAAGACGAAGACGATTATCTGTCCAATGATTCCCTGCTTTCCGCCTCAACTGCTTCGGCCACCAGCGCCGTCATGGCCAAACTGGCCCGCAAAGCCGCCGTGCACGAAGAAGGCCATGAAGGCATGACCATCGAAGCCATGGTCCGCCAGATGATCAAGCCCATGCTGCGCGACTGGCTGGACGCCAATCTGCCTGATATGGTGCAGAGAATGGTCGAGCGGGAAATTGAGAAGCTGACGAAAAGACTTTGATAATAATCCGCTTTAAGCGGGGTTATTATTATTATTATTGCTTCTCGCCCAATATCGCCTGAATACGATACAAACCCGTCTCCCCGTCATAAGAATTATCATTGGCCAGCGCCTGGTCCTGCCAGTCCAGCTGGTCGCAGGAAATGGTTTTCTGCAGGTCGGGCCAGAATTGTTCGATTTCCTGCCAGGTGCTGGATTTTTCCGGTGCGGCAGACAAGGTCAATTTGACGATGGGCAGACGCATCGACTGGTTCAGGGCGGATTTCATTTTGCGCACGGCAGACAACACATCGATAGCGGCAGCGCCGTTTTGCAACTGTTGTTGGTCCAGTGGGAAATTTTCCGCTTTTGGCCAGTTGCCGCGGGCGTGGATGGATTTTATTTCGGCGAATTTCGTTGGAAATAACTCCTCGTATAATTCCTCGGTCATATAGGGAAAGAAAGGGGCAAATAATTGCAGCATGGCTTCCTGGACGAAATACAGCGTGGCGCGGGCCGACTCATAGCCCGCTTCATCGCCGATCTCGCGGTACAGGCGGCCTTTGGCCAGCTCCAGGTAATTGTCACAAAAATCGGCCCAGAAGAATTTTTCTACCGATGCCAGCGCATCGGTATATTCGTATTCGTTAAAGGCATTCGTGCATTCGGTGACCACCTGTTGCAGGCGCGCCAGAATCCAAAGATCGAAACCTTCCTTGATCAGGCCGGTTTCAACCGCTTCTTTTGCCGTTTGGGTTTGCGGCACGTAACCCGCAATGGCAATCTGCACCAGGCGGGCGGCGTTCCACATTTTCGTCAGATGGCGCTTGCCCGTTTTCAGCATTTCTTCGGAATAGGCGGAATCGCGGCCAAGGCGGCCATTGGCGGCCCAATAGCGGATGGCATCGACGTTATGCTGTTCCATTACATCTTCGGGACGCAGGACGTTGCCTTTGGACTTGGACATTTTCGATTTGTCCTGGGCCAGGCACCAGCCGCTGATCGCGGTGTTCTTAAAGGGCACGGAATTTTCGTGCAATGCCGCTTTGACGATGGTGTAAAACGCCCAGGTGCGGATAATTTCATGGGCCTGCGGCCGCAGATCGGCGGGGAATAATTTGGCGTGGCGCGCAGGGTCCAATACCATTTCTTTCGACACACCGCCGCTTTGCATTTGCGGGCTCATCGACGAAGTGGCCCAGGTATCAAGCACGTCTTTTTCAGGGGTAACTTCCTCCATCGTATAACCGCGCGGCGGCGTGGCCAATGGATTGACCGGCAATTCATCCATCAAAGGAATAATTACTTTGCCTTCTTCGCCGGGGCGGTTGGAGTACCAGAAGGGGATCGGCACGCCGAAAAAGCGCTGGCGCGAAATGCCCCAGTCCCATTTCAGATTAATGATCCAGTCATCCAGGCGCTGGCGCATGTAATCGGGGCGCCAGGTTATTTCGGCGGCTTTTTCCAGCAGCAGGTCTTTTTTATCCAGCAGGCGCACGGTCCATTGCGGGGTGACGATAATTTCCAGCGGCGTGCCGGAACGTTCGGCGCAGGGGATGGATTGCGTAATTGTGTCTTCGGCCAGGATATAATTATATTCGCGCAAGATATCGACCATGGCTTTGCGCGCCTTGCGTACATGCTGGCCCGAAAGTTGTGCAGCGATTTCCTGGGCCTTGGCCGGATCGCGCGAGATCCAGTCGTCCTTGCCGATATCGCCAAGATTGTGCAATAAACCATCCTTGCCGACGATATCGCGCAAGGGCAGTTGATATTGTTTCCACCATTCCACATCGGTCAGATCACCGAATGTACAGCACATGACAAGGCCGGTGCCTTTTTCCGGATTGACGCGTTCATCGGCAATCAGCGGCACTTCGATTTCAAAGAGGGCCGTATAGATTTTTTGCCCGATCAAAGGCTTTATCCGTTCGTCATCGGGATGGCACATCAGGGCAACGCAAGCCGGTAATAATTCGGGGCGAGTCGTGGCGATAACCAGTTCCTGGCCGTTTTCCGCCTTAAACGGAATTTGATACATTACGCCGGACTGTTCTTTTTCTTCGATATCGGCCTGGGCGAGGGCAGTGCGGTCGGTGGGGTCCCACAAGGTAGGCTGCATCGAGCGATAGAGATGGCCTTTGTTATAAAGATCCAGTACCGACATCTGGGAAATCTTGCGCGAGTGATCGCTGATCGTATTATATTCGGTGGCCCAGTCGACGCTGAGCGCCATGCGCTGGAAAACATTGCGGTACAGCAATTTGGCTTTTTCAACTTCTTCCATGCAAATGGCAATGAATTCCTCGCGCGACATGTCGGCGGCCTTGATGTCGCGGTTCTTTTCCACCATGCGTTCGGTCGGCAGGCCGTTATCGTCATAACCGATCGGGTAATAGACATTCTTGCCGCTCATGCGCTGAAAGCGGGCGATGAAATCGGTCTGGGTAAAGGAATAGACATGGCCGATATGCAAGAAACCGGAAACGGTGGGCGGCGGCGTGTCGATGACAAAACTGTCTTCGCGAGGGGTTTCGGGGTTCCAGGTATAGACACCCCGGTCGCGCCAATATTGCGGCCATTTTTGTTCGATGGCAGTGAAATCAAGCTTTTTATTGGGTTGTTGCGGGGTTTCGGTGGTCATTTTCGAATCACTCTGGCAGTGTTGTTTTTCTGTCTAAACAGTGTTAAATAGAAGCTTAACACCCTGCAAGGCTTATGATCATGCTTTATATCCAAGAATCACTGGCACCCGGCGAAAAGATCCTGAAATTTTCGCAATATCACTGGATCTATGTGGCCGGATCGCTGTTCGGGGCGACAATATACATTGTCCTGGCTTTTGCCTTTTTATTCGTGGGTATTATTTATCATCACTATGACATCGTCAAAGTTCCGCCCTGGAATATTTTCAAAGCCGCATCGCAACTAAGCATCGGCGATTATTTCACAACCGTCTGGCACACGCACCCGATTTTCCGCATTGCCGCCTTTATCTGTGTCCTGATGGCCGCAATCCAGGTTGGCGCGCGCATGCTGATGCGCATGACCACAGAAATGGGTGTCACTACCCGCCGCGTCGTGTACAAGCGCGGCCTTGTTTCGCGTAAAGTCGAAGAGATGCGCGTTGATTTCATCGATGGCGCCGATGTCGAGCAAAGCGTCATGGGCCGTATCTTTAATTTCGGCCGTATTAAAATGTATGGTACCGGCGTCGAAGGCATCACCTTTCCGAATTTGATGGAAGACCCTGTCAATTTCCGGCGTGCGGTTCTGGCAGCCCGGGCTGTCCAGATCGGCGGCGAGGATCAAGTCCAGCAAGGCAACGGTCTGTCCCAGCAGCCTAAAGGCAATAAGAACGGCCCGCATGCTGATAATATCAATCCGGAAACACGCAGCGAGCATGACAAGCTGAAAGATGAAATGCCGATCAAGCCAAGCGGCCCTGCCGTCTCCGCCTCGGAACTCAAAGATGTCTCGGCCCCGACGGATGAAGAGCCGCCTTTGCCGACCATTCCATCGGCGCGCCTGGCCATGCGGCACGACGTTTAATTTATATATTAAACGTTACAATCACCGGTGTATGGTCGGATGGTCTTTCCCATCCGCGCGGGCCTTTATCGATCACACAGGATTCCAGTTTGTCTGCTGCATTCGGTGAGACCAAAAAATGGTCGATGCGGATGCCGTTATCGCGGTGCCACGATCCCGCCATGTAATCCCAGAAAGAATAATCCTGCCCCTTTGGATGCAGGGAACGATAGGCATCGTGCAGGCCCAGATGACACAGGCTGCGCCATTTGGCTTGGGTCTCTTTCTGGAACAGCGCATCGTTGCGCCAGTTTTCCGGGTGTTTCGCATCCAGGTTTTCGGGGATCACGTTGAAATCTCCGCCTATGACAAATTTCTGCCGCGCCTTGAGCAGTTTATTCAGATAAAGCTGCAGACGGTCCATCCATTCCATTTTATAGGTGAATTTTTCCGTGCCGATCGGATTGCCGTTAGGCGCGTAAATATTGATCAGCCGCCAGTCTTTATAAGCGACATCCATAAAACGGGCATGGGTATCGGCCTCATTCCCGGGCAAGGTATCGGCGATGATTTCCACCTTGTGGCGAGACAATGTCGCAACGCCATTATAAGCAGGCTGACCCTTGACCGAGGCGTGGTAACCAATCGCTTCAAATTCAAGCGCAGGAAATTTTTCCGTGGTGCATTTGATTTCCTGCAGGAAAAGAAAATCCGGCTGGTTTTCCTCAAGCCAGGCCAGGACATGGTCCAGCCGGGCTTTGACGGAATTAACGTTCCATGTGGCAATGCGCAGCATCTTAAAGCGGCAGGATTTGCTGGGGCTGGATTTCCGGGTTGCTTTCCACGGCCGGTGAAACCGGCGGCGGTATCGGCACCGCTGTTTCAATCGGCAAGGTCGGTTCAGTGCCGGAGTCCGGGGACGGCGGCGGCTTTTTATAGATATAAAGCGTATTGGTCGAAGTCACGGAAATCGTGTCGATCGGACGGATGCGCGGAAAAGGGCGGTTATAGGAGATTAGCAATGTTCCTGGCTGCAGCCTTTTGGCGATGCTGGCTTCCCATTTTTTGATGGTTTTGTCGTTCTGGTGAATGAAAATAACGCTGTAATCCTTTAACGGCCACTGGCCCGGATCGTCCCAGAAAAAACGGTAATTGCCATAATTGCGGCGGATGGAGCGCAGATTGCCAACGATCCAGGGCGTCAGCGATTGCTCGACCCCAGTCACTTCCCAAGTGGGAAGCAGGCGGGCGAGGGTGAAAACGCGGCCGCCGTAACAGGAGCCAAGATCCAGGATCGTGCCGCTATCGGCACTGCGTTCGATCATTTGGGCCAGATAGGCCAGGCTGGCTTCGGGGGTGCTTTGGGGAACCATACCGGTTTTCGCCTGGTAAAATTCCTTGTAAGCCCAAAGGAGAAAGACGATGCCTAGTAGAATGCTGATTAAAAAGATCATATAAATATTCCCTATTCACTTACAATAACAAGCAAAAATCAGGCGTCAATGAGATTCTAGGTTTTAGGGGCAAAAGATACCCCGCAACCGCAACCCGACGCCGCATTGGGGTTTTGAATGACAAAGCGGGCACCAGATAAATCTTTTTCGTAATGCAACTCGGCATCTTTGACGAACTGGATAGACAGGTCGTCTACCAGCACCACAGCCTCGTCCTGGGTAAAGATCAGGTCCCAGGGATTTTGCTCTTTGTCGAATTCCATCTGGTACTTAAAGCCGGAACAGCCCCCGCCCAGCACGGCGACCCGGAATTTCAACTCCGGATCGTTTTTAGCAAGACGCACCTTGTTGATCTGTGCAGCGGCCTGGGGGGTGATGTTTAATAAAAGGGACATTCTTGCATTTTACAGGATTTACATTAAAAATGCAAAGCAGATTGCGTAAAAGGAGAAGATAATGCCTATATCCTTCGAGATGTTTACCCGACTGGATGAGAAAGAAGCCAGCAGGTTAAAGGATTACCTGGAATATCATACAATAGAACAAGTCAATTATGTCAGCTTGTGCAGTTGGATGGCTTTACATGAATGTTGCCATATCGGTGAAGGTGATGTGGTAGAAGATTTATATAAGGCATCATTGATTGATGATACGTCATGTGATTTTGAAACGGGATTACGAATTTTTGGATTTGATAGGATCGAACCTATGCAAACAATAGAAAGTCTATGCGGCGCATCCCATTATAGCCTTGATAAACAATCGCAAAAATATGAACGTTTCGACCCCGGTTTTCCTGAAAATCCCCCATCAATCAAAGAGCAGGTAACAAATTTTTTGGAAAATAATCCAGGCATGGCAAAGGATCTGAAACAATCAATTGAAGATGAAAAAAAATTATGGCCGCAAAATAATTTGAATTTCAATTAATGACGGACCCTTATGAAGCCCTGCTTGCCCCTTATGCCTGCAAACCCAGTGAGTCTTTGGGCCGGATTCATCCGGAAAAACAATCACCGCGGCGCAATCCCTATCAGCGCGACCGCGACCGGATCATTCATTCCAGCGCCTTTCGTCGCCTGAAATATAAAACCCAGGTTTTTGTCGTCCATGAAGGCGACCATTTCCGCACGCGCATGACCCATACGCTGGAAGTGGCGCAAATCGCCCGTTCCATGGCGCGCGTCTTGCGGGTCCAGGAAGATTTGACCGAAGCCGTGGCGCTGGCCCATGATCTGGGCCACCCGCCTTTCGCCCATTGCGGCGAGGATGCCCTGCAGATTTGCCTGAAAGATTTCGGCGGCTTCAACCATAACGACCAGTCCTTGCGCGTTGTGACCCGCCTTGAAAAACGCTATGCCGATTTTGACGGGCTGAATTTATCCTGGGAAGTGCTGGAAGGCATGGCCAAGCATAACGGCCCTGTCCTGCATGATCCGCTGCCGCCGACCATCGCCGAGATCACCGGCAAGATGGATCTGCGCCTGACCGGTTGGACCAGCCTGGAAGCTCAGATCGGCAATTTGTCCGATGATATCGCTTATAACAACCATGACCTGGATGACGGGCTGCGGGCCGGTTTCTTTAAAGTGCAGGATCTGTTTGAGTTGCCCATGGTGGGCACAATTGCCCGTTCGGTGCATAAAAAATACCCAAAACTGGATCGCACGCGCAAAGTGAACGAGATTACGCGTCGCCTGATGGGATTGATGGTCGAAGACGTCCTGCGCGAGACCCAGCGGCGCCTGGCCCTATTAAACCCGCAATCTTGTGACGATATCCGCAATGCCGCCCTGCCGATGGCAGCGTTCTCCCAGGAAATGCTGCCTAGCGTAACGGCGTTGCGCAAATTCCTGATGCAGAATTTGTATCGTTCCCCAAATGTTAATCGCATCCGGCGCAAGATGGCGCTGGTGGTAAAGGATCTGTTCGAGGTGTTTTCCGCAGAGCCTAATTGCCTGCCGCGCGAATGGCAGGCACTGATCGCGGCTGAAGGCGGCGGGGACCAGGTTAAAATGCGCGCTGTCCTGGATTACGTGGCCGGGATGACCGACCGTTATGCGCTGCAGGAGCACCGCAAACTCTTTGATCCCTATACAATCCAGGATTTGCCCAGCGTTTGACCCGGCGTCTAACCCAGCGTCTAACGCCTGTTTAGGGTGGTGACAGGGCACGGGAAGGGCGCTATAAACGGGGATACCCATATCACCATTGCCCGTAATGAAGAGGAATGCCCCATGAACGACCTGCGCAGCCCGAGGGAAGACCGCCCCTATCAGCCTTCCACCCGCCAGTCGCCCCGCCTGAACCAGGATGATACCCAAAATTATGGCGATGATTTCCAGGGTTATTCCAGTTTCGACCGCATCCGCCAAAGCCGCTGGTTCCCTTTGGCCAGCGTGTTTGCCGCCCTCCTGATTTTCAGCGCCATTGTTTCCTATGCCTATAAGCAAGGCTCGCAAACGGGCGTGAATGCCACGACACCGATCGTCGAAGCCTCGAACGAGGATTACAAGGAAAAGCCGAAAAATGCGGGCGGCATGGATGTGCCTTTCCAGGATGCGGTTGTCTTTGACAATCTGCAAAACAAAGACCAGACCGCTTCAAAAGACACGGTTGAATCCCTGTTGCCCCCACCCGAAGAAGCCGTATCGGATACGCCAGCGGCCACTACCGCGCCGGTTGCGGAAACCGCAAAGACCGAAAATATCCCGTCGGCTCCTGCTGCTCAGCAATCAGAAGACGCCCCGGCCGTGACGACCACTACTACGACAACGACCACCGCTCCGGTTGCCCCGGCAGTACCTGCCGAAACGCCTGCCGTTGCGAATACGGCGGTGACGACTGAAACTCTGACTTCGACACCGGCCACGCCGCTGAAAACCGCCGATGCGCCAGCGAAAAAAGCGCCCGAGGCTGATGTTAAAAAACTGGCCAGCGTGGCCCCGGCCTCGGCGCCTGCCACCGCGAAAATCGAAACGGGTTCCTATAAAATCCAGCTGGGTTCCTTTCGCGACGAAGCCGCCGCCCGTGCTGCCTGGAGCAAATTCCAGCAGCAATTCCACAGCCAGCTTTCATCCGTCAGCCCGCAATTCCCTCGCGCCGATCTGGGTGCAAAAGGCGTGTTCTATCGCGTGCAGGGCACCAATTTATCTAAGGCTTCCGCCGATGATCTCTGCCGCAGCCTGAACGCCGCAAAAGCGGGCAGCTGTATCGTGACGAAGTAACCGAACAATAAAGGAGCCGATATGTTGCCGCTTATTACAGCCTGTAGTGGTCCTGAACTGACCGCTGAAGAAAAAGCCGTGTACCGCAGCACTAATCCTCTTGGCTTAATTCTGTTTCAACGGAATCAGAATGTTCAAAACCCCCGTCAGGTAAAAAAACTGGTTGACCAGTTCCGCGATGCAGTGGGCCGCGAAGATGCGCCCATCCTTATTGATCAGGAAGGCGGGCCGCTGCAAATGATGCGGACACCCGAATGGGCCAATCTGCCAAGCGCAACAACCTTGGGCACCCTTTATATGCGGGATAAGGAAAAGGGCGAAAGAGCCATCAAATTGCAGGCCCAGGCTATATCCGGCATGTTGCGTGACAGCGGCCTGACCAATGCCTGCGCGCCGGTTCTTGATGTGCCGGTAAAAGGTGCAAGCGGGATTATCGGTTCCAGGGCGTTTTGTGAAGACCCGATTATCATTGCCGAGATCGCGACCATTATTTCCCGGGAATTCCTGGCTTGCGGGATTACACCGACCCTGAAACATTTCCCGGGCCATGGTCGGGCCAAGGCCGATACCCATGTCGATTTTGCTGCGGTGGATACTGATATCGAAACGTTGGAAAAGACCGATTTTTTCCCTTTTAAAAAAGTGCATGAAAATATCAATCCCGCCTTTTGCTGGACGATGACCGCGCATGTGGCTTATACAGCATTTGACGATGATCCTTTTACGATTTCATCGAAAGCAATTCAGGAAATCCGTCCGATGCTGAATGCCTGGGGACCAATGATTTCGGATGCCATCGATATGGAGAGCCTTAAAAAGCTGGGCCGAATTCCCCAGCGCGCCAAAGGCGCCATCGATGCAGGATGCGATGCTGCATTGTATTGTGATGGAAAATTATATGTGATGCAAGAAATCGCCGACCTGCTGCCGCCAATGACCGAGGAAACAAAACAGCGTTTTGCCATTGCAGAACAAGAGCGGCAAAAAGGTTCCCAGGATTACGACTGGCGGGAAGCGGCTGCGGAACTGGCTACCTATGCGGAATCTCAGGATGAGCCTGAAACCTTTGAGCAAAAGCGTGTTTTTTCAATGAAGGCTTTCACCCTGTAGATGCCGGATGTTCTACCCGTTTTTGATGCCTTGCCTTTTGATCCGCCTTTGCAGTCAGGACATGCGCCTTTCGTCGTCGATCTGGAAGGATTTGACGGGCCGGTCGATTTATTGCTGGACCTGGCGCGGCGGCAGAAAGTCGATCTGGCCCAGATTTCTGTTCTGCAACTGGCCGACCAGTACTTAAGTTATATCGACCAGGCCAAGGAACTTCGCCTCGAAGTCGCAGCTGATTACCTGGTAATGGCGGCCTGGCTGACCTATCTGAAATCGCGTTTGCTTTTGCCCGACCAGCCCGCCGAGGAAGGCGACCTGACGCCGCAGGATTTGGCCGATATTCTGGCT
>JAQGJA010000111.1 GCA_028290805.1 Alphaproteobacteria bacterium | reverse complement strand
TGGTAAATATCCGGCACGCCCGGGGACAAAATCTTCAGCGCCATTACGGTTAAAGATGTCGCCGCGCCGCACAGGATTAAACGCTGCACGAAATCTTTTGCCAATCCAGCAAACTCATCATCCTGCAGAACAGCGGCCACAAACTCTTTTACAGCATTCTCATACGCCGTATTATTTTCGGTCGCATTCGTTTCCAGTTTTGCCTCGCGAAGCGATTTCTCCATATATTGCTGCAGGCGCGACTTGAACCCGTCTTTTTCCTCATCATCCAATGGCCAGGCGCATAATATTGCCTGATACAGGAAATATTCGGTTTCGGGCCCCGGAACGGATTTGCGGTCAACATCAGCTTTGTACTTGTTATTTATCGTAGCAGCTGCGCGATAAAACCCCGCCCACTCCCGGGGCATTTCAGCCAGCGCATATAAACGGTGCCGCGCATCTTCCGAGCGTTTGGTGTCATGCGTCGATGTTGTGTTCAGCCCGTAAGGATAGGATTTTACGCGCTCATTGATAAAGCGATAAAATGTATCCGCACCGTTTTCTTCAAGCTCCGGGCCACACCCCACTTCGTTCAATGCAGCAAGCGGCGTATAGCGGTAATGCGATGTATCTTCCAGCCCCTTGGCCATGGCAGGACCCGAAAGTTGCGCCCATTCGCGCAAGGCCTGTTTCACTTCCGGCGTTTCGGCACTTAAAAGTCGTGGCAGATATTGTTTTTCCAGCCCTTCGAAATCTATATCCCATTCCCTTGCCCGGCGGCAGGCCTCGTTAATCCAGTTGCGGTCATCTTCCGTCAACCCGCCTTCCTGATAATAAATGCGATAGATCGGCAGGCCAACCGTCAGCCCCGTCCAGAATTTCCGTGCGTCGTCTTTATCCGCTTCGTCCATGGCCAGCAGATTTACCAGCCTTTCCCGCTCGGCGGAAAAAAGACGGTCCAGCACCAATTCCTTGCTCTGCCGCACGCAATCGCCGAAATCGGACCATTTATCCTGGACATTTTCGCGCCAGAATTTTTCGATTCCCGCAAAACCTTCACGGTCAATAAGCAGCTGGTTCAAATTCTGCGTAAATTCATAGCCGCTGGTGCCCATCACGGGCCAATCGGCCACCATGGTTTCACCGGGGGAAAGGATTTTCTCGACCCAGATATGATCAATATTTTGTTTCAGTAATTCAAGATACGCCCCCGGATCGGCAAGCCCGTCAATGTGATCGACGCGCACGCCGTCAATGGACGGCATGGCCTTTAAAATCTCGAAAAGTTTCCGGTGTGTCTGCGCATACACGTTTTCATCCTCCACGCGCAAGCCGATCAGGCCCGAAACATCGAAAAAGCGGCGATAGGAAACATTATCCGATACTTCGCGCCAGTCGGCCAGTTCGTAATGCTGCTCCGAAAGAAGCTGCAGCATTTTATCGGCCGGAAAATTTTCAATATCTTTCCCTTCAAGCGCTGTGACACTTTCCCGCCGCAGTGGAAAAATAGTGTCGTAATACTGCACTTCTATTTTATTCCCGAGGCCAGTCAGTTTAATATCGCCTTGCCGCACCAGTCTTTCCAACCCATCACCCAATACCGGCAGACGGATCTTTTTACCCTCCACCAGACGCATATCAAAGAAACCCCAGAATTCGGAATTGGGGCCTTTTGCCAGCACATCATACCAGTACGGATTCGTCGTATCGGCCGCCATATGGTTGGGCACGATATCCAGCAAAAGCTTCATCCCCTTTTCCTGCATCCTGCGGTCCAGCGCGCGCAGGCCTTCTTCCCCGCCGCGTTCTTCGCTGATCGCATTGAAATCAATCCCGTCATAGCCATGGAGGCTGCCCGGGGTTGAGGAAAAAACAGGCGAGAGATAAAGATGCGAGATACCCAAAGCCTGAAAATAATCCGCCAGCGCCGCAACGTCCCGCAAGGTAAAATCCTTGGTCAGTTGCACCCGATACGTCGCATTCATGGCCAGATTTTCACTCATGGTTTTCTCCATACGCCGGCGGAAAATGGCGGCATGGATGTAATCTTCGCTAACTCTTTTCTTTCCCCTTCATCATAAACACCAGAATGCAGGATACATTCCCCCTCAACCTCGGGGAGTTGAGTTTCCTGTTCACCGAAAGCAAGAACGACCTGGATTTTATCCACATAACGCAAAATAATCTGTTGTGCCTCTGCAATTAACTGAACCTCTGGCTTGCCAAAGGTTCGCACTTCCTTGGACAAGGCGATTAATGCTTTATAGTAATCGCGCATCGCCGCTGCCTTCGACCCTGCGGCTGGATTTTTATCCTGCAATACCGATTGCAGGAATGTTTGTTCATCCCCCGGGTCCGGCGGCTCTTCCTTCCAGCCAAAGGATTTCCATTCCTCGGCGCGGGACTCGCGCGATTTGGCGATCAGTTCTTGATCATGATGGCTGATGAAATATAAAAAAGGCTGCTCATTGGCCAGTTCCTCGCCCATGAACAAAAACGGCGTGAAGGGCGATAATAAAACCGCCGCTGCGCCCAGTTTGGCTTTTTCAAAACCGACCAGGCCGATCAGGCGTTCGCCTTTTAAACGGTTGCCCGTCTGGTCGTGGTTCTGGGTTTCGACCACCAGTTTCTTTTTATCGATCCCTGCATAAGAACGCCCATGCGGCCTTTTGCGGAACGGCGAATATTCGCCTTCAAACGCCACGCCGCGTTCATAGATGCGCGCCAATTGTTCCACCCCGCCGTAATCGGCGTAATACCCGTCCTGTTCGCCCGTCAATGTGGCATGGATGGCATGGTGGAAATCATCCGCCCAATGCGCCTCCAAGCCAAAACCGTTTTGCTCGGGCGGCATTAAAATACGCGCATCATTCATGTCGGATTCGCCGATCAAAACCAAAGGACAACCGCGTATTTTTTCCGCCTCGCACTTCAACTGATACAATTCCTGCATAAACGGTATCGGCGTATTGTCGAAAATCATTTGCACCGCATCCAGGCGCAGCCCGTCGAAATGATATTCGACCAGCCATTGCCACGCCGATTGCAGGAAATAATGGCGGACATGGTGGTTTTCCTCACCATCAAAATTCAGCGCCTCGCCCCAGGGGACGTTATATTTTTCCGTTGCATAAGGCGCGCATTGGAACAATACATTGCCTTCCGGCCCCAGATGGTTGTAAACCACGTCCAGGATAATGGCGAGGCCTTGCGCATGACAGGCATCGACCAGCGCCTTTAATTTTTGCGGCCCGCCATAAGAATGCTGCACAGCATGCGGGAACACCCCGTCATAGCCCCAGTTCCGCGCCCCGGAAAATTGCGATACCGGCATCAATTCAATGGTGGTAATCCCCAAATCTTTCAGTCTTGGCAAATCGGCGATGATCCCGTCAAAATCATGCGAGGGTGAATAGGTCCCCGCATGAAGCTCATAAATCACCCAGGTATTAAATGGCACGCTTTGCCATGTTGCGTCATGCCATGCAAAATCATCCGCCACGACTTCCGAAGAGCCGTCTGTATCCAAGGGCTGGAACCGCGAGGCCGGATCGGCGAGCCGCGTTTTTCCATCCAGTATAAAACGATAACGGCTGCCCGGCTGACTTTGGGGGAAATGCCCGGTAAAATAACCGTCTTCTTCGGCCGCCAGCGGCGCTTCGTCTCCGCCCTCCCAGGCAATGGAAACCTGTTGGGCTTTTGGCGCCCATAATTTTATATAAGTACCTTGCCCGGGCACAAAGTTTGCGCCGACGCGTTGTTTTGGATCGGTATATTTTTCCTGATAAGCCATAATCATTCCAAATTTTTAAGCCAGCAGCCGCGTGTAAACCGAACAATATTCCTTGGCCGAAGCATCCCAGCTGAAATCCTGTTTCATGGCGGTTTTCTGCATTTTTGCCCAGGTTTTCGGCGCGTTGTAATACAGGTTAATTGCATCCAGCAAGGCGTTTTTCAAGTCCTGCGGCGTCTGTCCTTCAAATAAAAAACCGGTCTGCGGTGTCACGCTGTCGGCCAGCCCGCCGGTCTGCCGCACAATCGGCAAAGCGCCGTAACGCAAGGCATACATCTGGACCAGGCCGCACGGTTCGAAATAAGACGGCACAATAATGGCATCGGCCCCGGCGATGACCCGGTGCGCCAAATCCTCATCATAACCGATATGCGCCACGACCCGGTCCGGATATTGTTCCGCAACCATGCGGCATTGCTCTTCCAGCGCCGCATCGCCAGTGCCGACGATAATCAGGTTCAGTTTTTGATCTTCCAGCAGCGGCAAAGCCTCGAGCAAAAGATCGATGCCTTTTTGTGGGGTCAGCCGGCCGATAAAGCCCAAAAGAATTTCTTTTTCTTTCCCCTTTAATCCCAATTCTTTCAGCAGGACTTTTTTATCCTGCCTCTTTGGTGCCAGGGTTTTTTCGTTATATTGAAAGGCCAAAGCAGGGTCCATTCTGGGGTCCCAGATGTCTCCATCGATCCCGTTCAAGATGCCCGTCAAATCATGCCGCCGTGTCACCAGTAATCCTTCCAATCCGCAGCCCATTTCCGGCGTACAGATTTCATCGGCATAGGTGGGGCTGACAGTGGTCAAGTGATCGGCGTAATACAGCCCAGCTTTTAAAAAACCGATCTGGTTGTAATATTCCACCCCGTATACCGACAGGCTTTCCGGCGGTAAGTGCAATTGGGACAGATATTCCGCCGGAAATAAACCCTGATAGCCGATATTGTGGATCGTCATAATCGTGGCAAAACTCAGCCGGCCAAAAGCCTTATAGGCCGGGATCAACCCGCATTGCCAGTCATTGCCATGCAAAATATCGGGCGCCCATTTTGGATCATATTGCACCAGATGCGCCGCGGCATAACAAAACGCGCCAAAACGCAGATGATTATCTTCCCAATCCTTGCCTTCTTCATCCAGATAAGGATGAGAGCGTTCAAAGAAACCTGGCGCATCCAGAATATAAGCCTTGATCCCGCCCGGCAGCGTGCCCAGCACAATGCGGCAGCTGGTTTGACCGAATAATGCATCGAAGTCATGGATCGTTTTTTTATGGCGCAAATTCTTTTTTATTTCCGGATATCCGGGCAGGAAATAACGGATATCCACGCCGATCTTATCCATGGCCTGGGGCATACCGGCGGCAACGTCGCCCAAGCCCCCGGTTTTAACAAAGGGATAAAGCTCGGAAGTTGCAAATAAAACCCGCATCGAAATTAATGCAGCGCATTGACCATGTCGCGGGTGATCAGCACCACGCCATGTCCCGTCCTGTAAAAGCGCCGTGCATCCTCTTCCGGATTCTCCCCGACTTTCAATCCATCCGGGATATGACAGCCATGCTCGACAATGGCTTTTTTCAGGGAAACATTTTTGCCGATAATCGCCCCCGGCAAAACGACGGATTCGTGCACATCGGAATGCGCCCCGACTTTGACACGGGTAAACAACATCGATTTACGGATATCGGAATCAGAAATAACACAACCCGGGGAAACCACGCTGTCGATAACAGCATGTTTTTTCTTGTCGTCATTAATAAATTGTGCCGGCGGCAATTTATCCTGTTCTTTAAAGATCGGCCAGTTGCGGTCATTAAGATCCAATTCCGGCGAAGAGTGCGTCATATCCATATGCGCCGACCAGTAATGGTCGATCGTGCCGACATCGCGCCAATAAGCCTGGGCGTTTTTGGAAGAGCGGACGCAGGAATTGGAAAAACGATGCGCCATCACACGCGCACGCGGCACCAGATCCGGGATGATATCCTTGCCGAAATCATGTTCCGATTCCAGATCGACCGCATCGCTGTTCAAAATTTCCAGCAACAGTTTTCTGTTGAACATGTATATCCCCATGCTGGCCAGGGACATTTCCGGGTTATCCGGCATGCCGGGCGGATTGGCGGGTTTTTCGATAAAATCAATGATGCGGCCCGAAGCATCCGTATGCATGACGCCAAACCCCGTGGCTTCCCCGCGCGGCACTTCGATGCAGGGAATGGTGACATCGGCTTTGGTGCGGATATGTTCGTCCAGTAATGCGGCATAATCCATCTTGTAAATATGGTCGCCGGCCAGGATCAAAACCCATTCCGCGTCATTATTTTCCACCAATTCAATATTTTTAAATACCGCATCGGCTGTTCCTTCATATTCCTTGCCGGCCCCTGGGGGCAGAAGATCGATGGATTTATTTTCCCCTTTGAACACAGGGTTCCAGACGCGGGTCAAATAATCGGACAGGCTTTCGGACTGGTACTGGGTCAGGATCATGACGCGGTGAAAACCGGAATTCATGCAATTGGACAAGGTGAAATCGATAATGCGAAAGCTGCCGCCGAATGGAACGGCGGGCTTGGCCTGTTTTTCCGTCAAATTCATCAGGCGCGTGCCCCGTCCCCCGGCCAGGACGATGGTCAATACTTTTTCCGCAACATTATCCCTATGATTTTTTATCATATTTTTATCCGTTATACTCTAGAGAAAATTTATTATTATATCCTAATTGGATTCGCCATAAATTTTAAATATTGAACCGATGCTTATTTCTTATGGGCCCTATATTTTAAAAACACCCCGCTCAATGCCGGCAATACCAAAGACACGGACTGGGCCTGTCCATGGCTTGGCACCATTATGGTTTCCACTGTGCCATTCACAAAACCGTTACCGCCATAGTGTAACGCATCGCTGTTAAATATTTCCTGCCATGCCCCTGGCAAAGCCAGCCCTATTTCATAATCATGCCGCGGCATCGGCGTCAAGTTAAAGATGCAGAAAATCGTTTCCCCCGTTTCTGGATTTTTGCGCAGGTAGCTAAGGATGCTTTGGGCGTTGTCACTGGCATCGACCCATTCGAAACCTGTCGGCTCGCAATCGATCTGCAACGCCGTTTCATTTTTATAGAGATGGTTCAGATCGCGCACCAAAGCCTGCATCTGATGGTGGCGGTCAAAGCCCAGCAAATGCCAGTCCAGGCTTTGGTGATGGTTCCACTCATCCCACTGGGCGAATTCATTGCCCATGAATAATAATTTCTTGCCCGGCTGGCTGTACATATAGGTATAAAGCGCGCGCAGATTGGCGAATTTCTGCCAGTCATCCCCGGCCATCTTTCGCAGCAATGAGCCTTTGCCATGCACCACCTCGTCATGCGAAAGCGGCAGCATGAAATTTTCGGTAAAGGCATAAATGGCGCGGAAGGTTAAATCATTCTGGTGATATTTCCGGTGGATCGGATCATGCTGGAAATAATGCAGCGTATCATGCATCCAGCCCATATCCCATTTAAAACCAAAACCAAGCCCGCCCATATCCACAGGGCGCGACACCCCGCTCCAGGCGGTGGATTCTTCGGCGATCATCTGGATATCGGGAAAATTATTGTACACCGCTTCATTCAGATCACGCAGGAAACGCGTCGCGCCCTTGTTTTCGCGCCCGCCTTCATTATTGGGAATCCATTCGCCCGCCTTGCGCGAATAATCCAGGTAAAGCATCGACGCCACCGCATCGACGCGCAAGGCATCGACATGGTATTTCTCCAGCCAGAACATCGCGTTGCTGATTAAAAAACTGCGCACCTCGTTGCGGTCGTAATTGAAAATATAGCTGCCCCAGTCGGGATGATACCCCTGGCGCGGGTCTTCATGCTCATACAGCGATGTGCCGTCGAATTTCACCAGCGCATAGTCATCGACAGCAAAATGCGACGGGACCCAGTCCAAAATAACAGCAATGCCCGCCTGGTGCAGTTTATCGATTAAATGCATCAGATCCTGGGGGTCGCCGTAACGCCGCGTCGGCGCAAAATAACCCGTGACTTGGTACCCCCAGGAGCCGGTAAAAGGATGCTCCATCACGGGCAGGAATTCGACATGGGTAAAGCCCATCTCTGCCACATAGGCCACAAGTTCATCCGCCATTTCGGCATAGGAAAGCGATCGGTGCCCATCCTCCCATTTTTGCCGCCACGAACCTAAATGCACTTCATATACCGAAATGGGCGCATTGCGTTGCTGGTGTTTCCAGCGCTGGGCCATCCATTCCTGGTCCTGCCATTCATAACCCAGGTCCCAGATGACCGAACCCGTGCCGGGCAGTTTTTCCGTGCAAAAAGCAAACGGGTCGGCTTTTTCCAGATGCTGGTTATGCACATGGGAATGGATGTGGAATTTATAGACATCGCCTTTATGCGCCCGTTCCACATGTCCAGACCAGATGCCGGAATGTCCCATGGGGGAGAGGAAATCGACGCCTTTTTTCCAGCCATTGAAATCGCCGATAACCGAAACGGCCTTGGCATTCGGGGCCCAGACCGCGAAATCGACGCCGCCCTTCCCATTCAAATGCGCCCCCATGCGGTCAAACAGGCGAAAAGCGCGGCCTTCGTTAAAGTAATAAAGATCGTCCGGGGTAAGCAGGCTCATTTAAATTCCGGCATGACGTGTTCTTTCATCAGCGCAAGGAATTCACGCTGGTTGCGTCCCGCATCATGCAGGTAAATCTCGTCAAAACCAAGCGCGGCATATTCGCGGATATGCGTCACGATATCCCGGGCGTCCGCCGTAACCAGAAGCTTTTTATCCATATGATGCGGTTGCACATCGCTGCAGGCCGCATCGAATTCTTCCGGGGTTTTCAGATTGTCTTTTGGCGCATCCGACGCCACATGCCGCCACTGGTCGAACACATTGGCGCGCGCCTGTTCCACCGTTTCGTCCCAGCTGATCTGCAATTGCAGGACGACCGGTTTTCCCTGTCCGCCATTATTACGGAAGGCGCGGACGATTTTTTCCACGGCAGGAACCGTATCATTCACCGTGATCAACCCATCGGCCCATTCGCCCAGCCAGCCAGCCGTTTTTTCCGACAAGGCCGCCCCGTAAATCAGCGGCGCTTTTTCCGGCAGGGTCCAGAGTTTTGCATCCTTTGTTTTGTGCAGCCCGTCGCTGGTCACCGTTTCGCCGCGCCACAAAGCGCGGATGATCTCGACTCCTCCGCGCATGCGGGCATTGCGCTCATCCTTGTCGGGCCAGCCGGCACCGACCATATATTCGTTCATCGCCTCGCCGCTGCCCGCCGCAATCCAGGGCACTCGGCCCGGGAACATCTGCGCCAAGGTGGCAAAAGCATGCGCGACCACCACCGGGTGATAGCGCCAGCCCCCCGGAATCGCCAGCGACCCAAAAGACATCTCCGTTGCCTGTAATGCCGCCCCAAGCCAGGCCCAGCCGAAACCGGAATTGCCTTGGCGCACCGACCATGGCGCGATATGTTCGGATGACATCGCCGTGGTAAAACCGGCCTGCTCTGCCAGTTGCGCATATTCCAATAAATCGCGCGGCGCAAATTGTTCGTGCGAGCAATGGTAACCCAGGCGCATCCTTATCCCTCATTCTTTTGGAGTATAAAAAGCAGCACGGAACGCCCGGCGGTTTCATACACATGCCCTGCCTTGAAGCTTTCCTCCGGCAATTCCGTTTCCTGGTTCGTATCGATCAAGATCTGCCACTGCGAACCGGTCGGATATTCCGGCAAAGTGAAATGCACCGCTTCATGCCAGCCATTGAAGACCAGCAACAATCTGGCCTCGGACCCGGGCGTGCAAACTCCCATTGATTTGACGCAGCCATCCATCAGCATGCCGAAACAGCGCATATTGCCATCCCAGTGATGCCCCTGCATCGCCAAACCATTGGCGTTGATCCAGGTCAAATCGCGCAATTCGGAATCGCCATGTGAATCCGACGTAAAAAAGCGCGGATTTTCCAGCACGGGATATTGATGACGGATACCAGTCAGCTTGCGTGTAAATGCCAGCAAGGGATGGTTTTCGACATTTTCCCAATGCAGCCAGCTGATTTCGTTATCCTGGCAATAAGCATTGTTGTTGCCGTCCTGGGTCCGGGCGAATTCATCTCCGGCCTGCAGCATTGGCGTGCCCTGGGACAACAGCAATGTGGCGAGCAGATTTTTCATCTGGCGCAAACGCAACCGGTTGATTTCCGCATCATCCGTCTTGCCTTCGGCACCACAATTCCAGGAACGGTTATCATCGGCGCCATCCTTGCCGTCTTCCTGGTTGGCCTCGTTGTGTTTTTCGTTATAGGAAACAAGGTCATTCAACGTGAAACCATCATGCGCCGTAATGAAATTCACTGAAGCCGAAGGCTTGCGTCCGGAATGGTTATAAATATCGCCCGAGGCGCAAAGGCGCGGGGCAATCTCATTGGCGCTGGCATCGCCGCGCCAGAAATCGCGCACCGTATCGCGGAACTTGTCGTTCCATTCGGACCAGCCGGGCGGAAAGCTGCCGACCTGATACCCGCCGGGACCGCAATCCCAGGGCTCGGCGATCAGTTTGACGGCGCTTAAAATGGGGTCCTGGCTGCAGGCCTTTAAAAAACCGCTCTGATCGTCAAAGCCGTGCGGTTCGCGCGCCAGGATCGTGCCCAGATCGAAACGGAACCCATCAATGCGCGCTTCGGTTACCCAGTACCGCAATGAATCCGTCACCATCTGCAAGACGCGCGGATGGGACAGGTTCAGCGTATTGCCCGTGCCGGTGTCATTGATGTAATAGCGCTTATTATCCGCCTGCAGCCGGTAATAAGAGGCATTGTCGATTCCTTTGAAGGAAAGGGTCGGCCCCATTTCATTGCCTTCGGCGGTGTGGTTGTATACCACGTCCAGAATGACCTCGAGGCCCGCATCATGAAACCGTTCAACCATTTCCTTGAATTCATGCAAGGCTTCTTTCGGCCTTGCCGCATAAAGCGGATGCGGGGCGAAAAACCCGATGGAATTATAGCCCCAATAATTTTTCAGCTTTTTTTCCAGCAAGGATTGCCCGCTGAGAAAAGTATGAATAGGCAAAAGGCTGACCGAGGTCACGCCGGTGGATTTGATATAATCAATAACCTCTTTTACCGCCAGCCCCGCATAAGTCCCGCGCAGTTTCTCCGGCACTTTTGGATGCAGTTTGGTAAAACCGCGCACATGGGTTTCATAAATGATCGTGCTTTCCCAGGGCACGCGGCGCGGCACGGGTTCGGTCGACCATTCGAATTCTTGGTCGACCACCAAACAGCGCGGCACATAAGGGGCGCTGTCCTGATCATCGAAACTTAAATCCTTATCGTCGTCCCCGCGGCGATAGGCGAAACAAGACGGATGCCAGGTAATATCGCCGATATGCGCCAGCGCATAAGGGTCCAGCAATAATTTATTGGGGTTAAAGCGGTGGCCGTTTTCCGGATCGAAGGGCCCATGTACGCGATAGCCATAGACATCCCCCGGAGCAACCCCGGCCACATGCCCGTGCCAGATTTCATTGGTGTATTCGGGCAAGGCGATACGGGCTTTTTCCCGCTTGCCGGTCTTGTCGAAAATGCACAATTCCACCTTGGTCGCATTGGCGGAAAACAAGGCGAAATTCGTGCCCTTGCCATCCCATGTCGCGCCCATCGGATAAGGGAGGCCTTCTGTTACTTTAAATTTACTCACGACAATAAATTCCTTATAAAAATTGGCGCTAAAAAACACTTCATAGTATATTTCAAATAAATTTAACCGCCCGTAAAAAATATATACGGATCTGACAGACCTAGAACCGGCCTATCCCGTAACCGGCTTCATGCCCTGATTGGCGCGTTCGCCCTCGGTCACTTTTTCCGCCGTCGGGGCCGGTACGATCTTGTCCCCGAAACGATTGGCGTAAACCTGGGTAAATTCGGCGCCAAAAAACAAAATTTGCGAAGAATAATAAATCCAGACCAGGATCACGACCAGCGATCCTGCCGCGCCATAGGACGAACCAAAGGCGCTGTGGCCCAGATAAAGCCCGATGGCGAATTTACCCACAGTGAACAGGAAAGCCGTAATGATCGCCCCCGTCCAGACATCGCGCCACGCCACTTTGGCATCGGGCAGATATTTGAAAATGACGGCAAACAAAAGGGAAATAACGGCAAAGCTGATGATGAAATTAACCACATGCATCACGGCGGCAAAATCCTCGAACACGCCATTGGTATATTCCGACAAAGCCGCCAGCGCCGTGCTTAACACCAGCGAACTGAGCAGCATGAACCCGGTGCCTAGCACCATGGTGAAAGACAGGAAGCGGTCGCGGATCATGCCCAAAATACCGCGGCCCGGTTTGGGCTGGACTTCCCAGATCGTGTTCATGGCATCCTGCAATTGGCCGAATACGCCCGAAGCACCGACCAAAAGCATGACGATCCCGATGATCGACGCTACAATACCGGTATCTTTCTCTTCGGCCGAATCGGCGATCATATCCTGGATGGCGCGCGCCCCGTCCTGGCCGATAAGCCCCTGGATTTCAGCGACGATTTTCCCCTGCGCCGCCTCATGCCCAAAGATCAGCCCCGCCGCCGCAAGGGCCAGCAGCAATAACGGCCCCAAAGACAAAATACTGTAAAACGCCAGGGCCGCCCCCAGGCGCGGCACTTTATCGTCTATCCATTCACTGACAGTATGTTTCAAAAGGTGATAATAATCGGCAGGCTTCATAATATTCTCCAAAATATTGATACTGTTTATAAAGCACAGTATAAGCGGACAATATTTTTACCAGGCCGTTCCTGCGATGGCCGCATTAAAACCGGACAGCTTACAAATGGCTGCTATGCCGTTTTATGCCGCTATGCTTGTCGCCACCGCCGCCCTTGCCCAGTTGCGAAGCACGGGAATGACGGTTGTGGTGATGTCCGGGGGCAGGAGGCTCATTGCGCGTGTTTTTCAGATTCTCCAAAACCTCGTCCAATGCATGGTGATCCTTGATCGTGCAGGGCAACAGGATATCCATCAAATCGGTATCCAGCGCCTGGGGATTAAGGCCCGCCTGCACTGTGGGATAAGGGTTGGAGGCGCGCAGGCTGCTGACCAAAAGGGCTTTTTCGCGCAAGACCTTGGCCGCCACAAGCATCTGGTGCTTGCGCAGTTTGAGATCACGGCGGATATTCTCCTTGCTGAAGATCCGGTCATTGATGGCCTTGATCTTTTCAGGCGGGACAAGCGGCTGGCGGTCATAGGTCTGGAAACCGTTCTTTTCCGTTTCCACATGATAGGCCTGGGTAAAAATCGCCCCGGAAATCGGGGTTGAATCCATGATCGCCTGGGCAATCTCCTCATATTTATTGAGGTAATCTTCGGTGCCGTTGATCGTGGCATAGCCCATGCCGGATTCTTCGGGGCTGTTATACATGAAGCCGCCGACTTCGGTCAAAATGATCGGCTGCTGGCGGTACAGGCTTTCCAAGGCCATAATTTTATAAGGCGAAGTCCCGGCATTGCCTTCCAAAGATCTGCCCGTTTCAAAATCAATATAATGCTGGCGCAACTCATCCCCGGTTGCGGCATAATCATGGATGCCGATAATATCGGCCTCTGGGTTATGCAGCCAGCCATCGGGCAAAGCCGGACGCGTTGGGTCCAGCGTATGCATCTCTTCGATCAGTTCCTGCTGGAACGTATATTGCTGCTTGATCCCGTGTTTCAAACCGGGGCCGCTAAAGCTTTCATTTTCCGGCACCCAGGTAATGATACAAGGATGGTTGTAATCGCGTTCGATGGCACGCTTCATTTCATTCAGCGTGCGCTGCTGTCCGCGCGGCGTGGCCGATTGCGCATTGGCCATTTCGCCCCAGACCATGACGCCCAGTTTATCGGCCCAATACATGAAACGCGGATCTTCGACTTTCTGGTGCTTGCGCACGGTGTTAAAGCCGCAATCCTTGATCCATTGCACATCGCGGCGCAAGGCCTCGCCCGATGGCGGCGTCAGATTGCTTTCGGGCCAATAGCCCTGGTCCAGCGGCCCGAGCAGGA
>JAQGJA010000098.1 GCA_028290805.1 Alphaproteobacteria bacterium | reverse complement strand
TCGAAACCGTCTGGGGCCGCGGCTATGTCCTGCGCGACCCGGAAGCGGCCGCAGCCCAAGGCAAGACGGAAAAAGCGCTGGCTTAATCCCTCTAAAATCGAATTCAACCCGGCCGTCGTGCCGGGTTTTTTATTTTGAAAAAAGCGGAAGAAACAGATTGTCATACGCCTTTAGCTTTTCTTTTCCGACAATCCCAGGCGCCTGCAGCAGGACAAATTTTGTATTGTAATACGCTTTCTCAACGCTGAGATCCATTAACTGGTACAGGCCTTTTTCCGCCTGTTTACTTCCCCTGCCCAGCAGGACCAGGTCGGGGGTTTCCTGTTTTTGCACTTCCAGTTCTTCTGCTGTGAAAGCCGAATGGTTAGCGGCATAAAACCGGTAATGGTCGGATTTATAGATTTCCAGGACTTTCTCGCCGCCGGGCTGGGTAGCGGGACCTTTTTTTACGGCCTCTTTCCAGCTGCGGTTAAATGTTTCGAGGCTGAAACCAAAATATTCCAGTTTCCGGTCTTGTGTATCTGCCATCTTGTTTCTCCTGGGCTGCGCTCACTATACATATTCCTGGAGCAGAATCAAGAAAGATCGATTGCAGCGATCGCACGGTGCCGATAGACTAATTTTGTCATGAAATTCCCCGTCCTCCGCGTTATATGCCCCGACCAGCCCGGTCTGGTGCACCAGATTACCGCAATACTGGCCCGCTTCGGCGCGAATATTATCCGCAATGATGAATTTGTGGACCGCGCGGCCCAGCGTTTTTTCATGCGCACCCTGTTCGAAAATGTCGCACCTGAAGACTGGAGCGACCTGGAAGAGATCGTGCATGCGGCGCTGCCCCAGGGGTCTGCCGTGACACTGGCGCGGCCAAAGCCGAAACGGATCGTGATCTGTACGACAAAGGAATATCATTGCCTTGGGGATCTTTTGCTGCGCCATCATTTCGGCGATTTGAATGCGCAAATCCTGGCCGTCATCGCCAATCACGATACGCTGGCCGATCTTGCGGCGCGTTTTGAAATTCCGTTCTATCATTTGCCGCATGACGATATGCCGCGCGAGGAGCATGAGGCACAATTGCGGCAGCGATTGGCGCAATATGATCTGGATTATATCGTGCTGGCAAAATATATGCGCATTCTGGGGCCAGAAACGGTGCATGAATATGCCGGTAAAATCATCAATATTCATCATTCCTTTCTGCCCTCTTTTATCGGCGCCAAACCCTATGCCCAGGCTTTTGCCCGCGGGGTAAAGATGATCGGGGCGACGGCGCATTTCGTGACCTCGGAGCTGGATGAAGGGCCGATCATCACCCAGCAGGTGATTGCCGCCGACCATAACGATGATGCGGCGGCGATGCAGCAAGCGGGGCGCGAAGTGGAATTGCAAACTTTGGCCCGGGCCTTGAAACTGGTCTTTGACGACCGAGTATTTATCTCTGGCAACAAAACGGTGGTGTTTTAAATGAAATATATTTTCTTTGACGTAGATGGCGTCCTGATCAACGGATTCAGCGCGCGCAGCGACCATTATCGCCGGCGCTGGGATGAAAACCTGGAGCGCGATCTGGGCATCGTCCCCCAGGATATGCAGAACGCCTTTTTCGAGCGCGGCTTTAAAGACGTGATTTTAGGCAAGCGCGATTTGCTTAAAGCCTTGGACGATGTGCTGCCGGAAATGCATTATCGCGGCATGGCCCAGACTTTGGTCGATTACTGGCTGAAGCATGATTCCGAGATTAATACCGAAACGATGGAGATCGTCAAAAAGCTGAAGGCGCGGCCCGGCATGCGTTTGTTTCTGGCCACGCACCAGGAAAAATACCGCGCCAATCATTTATGGCACGAATTGGGCTTTAAAGAATATTTCGAGGAGATTTATTATTCCGGCCGCATGGGCATGAGCAAGACCGAGCACCGATTTTTTGACCTGATTGAAAACGAACTTTGCCTGACCGAACGCGATTGCCTGTTGATTGACGACGATCCGAAAGTGATCGAGGCGGCAACTAAAGCAGGATGGCATACGATTTTATTTAACGGCCCGGAAGATATCGCCCATCTGGTCGAAGCAGCCTAAATAGGACACAAAAAAACCAAGGGCGCGTCGGGAGGACCACAATCCTAAGACCTGGAACTCGGAGCAACCCTTGGTTTATGTATCAAACGAAGAAGCAACGCACCTTCACTTGATAATTAAGAATATCCTATCCGCCGTAAATTCGCAGCAACGAAAAACAGTGCAATAATAAAAAGAACATAAGGGGCTTTACGGTTTACCTTCCTTATTTTTCAACGGCTTTGCGGCCATAGGAAAAATATGCCTGATGCTGATTTCTGGCCCTTGGCGCATAGCACCGCGCTTCTTATCCATTACAACCAAGGTTTATTATGCGTTTTACACCCTCCTTTTTAAAAGCGCTTTTGCTGGGCTTTTTTGTGTGGAGAAGGTGCAAGTCGGGGAAGGTTAAAGGTTACGATTTTTTCTCCCTCTCCCTTGAGGGGAGAGGGAACTTCTACCTGATCTCGCCCGGCACCTTCACGACGGCCAGCAATAAACCAAGCTTGCGTATGCTTTCGGCAAAGGCGTCGTATTCCACCGGCTTGGTGACATAGACATTGCAGCCCAGGGCGTAACAGCGTTCGACTTCGCGCGGATTATCCGTGGTGGTCAGAATAATGACGGGGATCAGCTTGGTGATCTCATCGCCTTTGATCTTTTGCAGGATCTCAAACCCGTCCATTTCCGGCAGATTGAGGTCCAGCAAGATCAGCATCGGCGCCTGGGGGCGGTTGCCGGCAAATTCGCCCGTGCCCAGTAAATAATCGGCGGCCTCGCGGCCGTTTTCGATATGCTTGATCTCGTTCGAAATCCCGGCGCGGCGCAGGTTTTTCTGAATCAGCGCAGCATGGCCCGGGTCGTCTTCTATCATCACAATCATAACGGCTTCTGAATTAGGCATTGTTGTTTCCTTCTTTCTTTAAAACATTATCGACATTGAAATAAAAAATGCTGCCGCGTCCCTGGACCGATTCCACCCAGATGCGGCCGCCCAGACGGCGCAAGGTCGTGCGCACATAGGCCATGCCCAGCCCTTCGCCCGGGATATGGGCATTGATGCCGGCGCGGCGGTAAATCTCGAAAATTTTCGCAACATCGCTTTCGGCGATGCCTCGTCCGTTATCCTTGACCCAATAAGTCGTCTGGGTCCGGCCCTTGATGCCGCCAATCTCGATCTCCCCGCTGCGCGCAGGGTCTAGATATTTAATGGCGTTGTCCAGGATATTGCCGAAGATTTGTTCCAGCGACAAAGAGTCCGAGACGACTTCCGGCAATTCGCCGATCGCAACCTTGATATTGCGCGTGGAAATCTGGTGCTGCAAAGCATCGACGCTGCGCTGGACTATGCCGCGCACATTTACCGGTTTAATGCGCAGGTTGCGCTTGCCGATGCGAGACAACTCCAAAATGCCATTGGTCAGCTTGTTCATCTTCTCGACCGAGGAATGAATATATTTCAGCGAATCGGGAATATCGACATCCAGGATCTCGCGCGCCTTTTTACGGTCCTCTTCTGAGACATGCTCCAAGGCGCGCTCCAGAATGGGCTCGAGCTCTTTCAGCCCATAGGACATTTCGGTGGAGAACCCTTTGAGATTCACAAGGGGCGAACGCAAATCATGCGAGGCAATATAGGTAAAGCCTTCCATTTCATGATTGGTCCGGCGCAAATCTTCCTCGGCGTCCAGGCGGCGCAGGGACAAAAACCCGATAAGGCCATTGGCGAAAAGCAGGCCGATAATGGACACGCCGGCGGTGGCAAAAATACTGCGCATGTAATTACGCTGGCGCTTTGTTTCGCGGCGGCTGCGCTCATTCAGCAATTTTTGTTCGTCGCCGACGATATACATGTTCATGATGCGGATTTCGTCCATCAAGGCTTTGCTGTCCTTCATATCCTGGGGCAAGAAATTGCCGCCGCTGCGCCGCAATTCGATCTGGCGCTGCATCAGGCCGCGCTGTTTTTCCAACACCGATTTCAGGCGGAGCAGTTCGCGCTGGCGCTCGACATTGCCGCTGGTCAGCGTGGCCAGCGCCGCATATTTTTCGTCCAGGCTTTTATCGGCCTGGTGATAGGGCGCAAGGAACTTTTCGTCTCCGGTCAGCAAAAAACCCCGCAGGGCGATCTGCATGTCCTGGATCTTGAAAAATAATTCATTGGCCGTGCCGATTACTTCATAAGTATGGTTAACCCATTGCTTGGAGGCCTGGATTTCCTGGTTCTTTTCGTACAATCCATAAACCACGACATTCAATGCAATGCAGACCAGGGCAAAGCCCAGCAAAAACCAGCGGCGGAGATTGAGTTTTTTATGAAGCTGCATCGGGATACATTATAAAGAGAAAGAACGGCGTTCGACCAAGCCGGAGATTAAAGCCTTCTCCTTGGCCGCGCAATAATTTTATGGCAAAATCACCGCATCTGCACAGGAAAAGGGGCGACAAAGCCTTGCCAAGCTTTACCCTTTCTTTAGATCGATACGGCAAGCTTTAGAAAGGATCGCCAAAGGAGGAGGGGGATGGACTCTGATATGAACGGCCACGGCAACACTTTCCGGCTCAGCCAGCAGCGCAGCACGATGATGGCGCGGCCCGTGAACAATAACGAGGCCTATGAAGACGGGCTGGCCGTAAAAGTCCGTGTCAAAACCAAAAAACCCTCGATGTACAAGGTTTTATTGCTGAACGACGATTTCACGCCGATGGAATTCGTCATCTATGTGCTGGAACGCGTCTTTCGCAAAAACCGCGAAGAAGCCAACGACATCATGCTCAAAGTCCATGAAGACGGCGTCGGCGTCGCCGGTGTCTATACCTATGAAGTGGCCGAAACAAAAGTGGACCAGGTCATGACCCTGGCCCGTAAAAACGAACATCCGTTGCAATGCACGATGGAAAGGGAAGAATAATAATGCTGTCTCCGGAACTGGAAAAAACCCTGCACCGTGCCTTGGCCCATGCCAATACCAGGCGCCATGAATTTTCGACGCTCGAACATCTTCTTCTTTCCCTGATGGATGACAGCGATGCCGTTGCCGTATTGCGCGCCTGCGGCGTCGATATCGACGAATTGCGCCAGGAGCTGACCGATTTTGTCGATAACGAGCTTGAAGGCCTGACCAGTGATTCGGGCGAAGCCAAACCCACCTCTTCTTTCCAGCGCGTACTGCAGCGCGCCGCCATCCACGTGCAATCATCCGGCCGCGCCGAAGTCACCGGGGCCAATGTGCTGATCGCCCTGTTTTCCGAGCGCGAATCGCATGCCGTTTTCTTCCTGCAGGAACAGGATATGACACGATTCGACGCAGTGAATTTCATCTCGCACGGCATCGCCAAAAACGCCGCCCATATGGAAGAGCGCCCGGTAAAAGGCGCGCGCCAGGCGCAACAACCCAATACCTCGCGCGATGAACCGCGCGAAGCGGATCCCACCGCGCAAAAACCGATGGATGCGCTGAAATCCTATTGCGTCAACCTGAATGAAAAAGCGCAAAAAGGCGATATCGACAAACTGATCGGCCGCGCCAGCGAAGTCGAGCGTACGATCCAGATCCTTTGCCGCCGTTCCAAGAATAATCCCCTTTATGTCGGCGATCCCGGCGTCGGCAAAACCGCCATTGCCGAGGGGCTGGCCAAGCGCATCGTCGATAACGATGTGCCCGATGTCCTGAAAAACGGCGTGATTTTTTCCCTGGATATGGGCGCATTGCTGGCCGGGACGCGCTATCGAGGCGATTTTGAGGAACGGTTAAAAGCGGTGATTACCGAGCTGGAAAACACGCCCGGTTCCGTGCTGTTTATCGATGAAATCCACACCATTATTGGCGCGGGTTCCACCTCGGGCGGATCAATGGATGCCTCGAACTTGCTCAAGCCCGCTTTATCGCGTGGCAAATTGCGCACGATCGGTTCCACAACCTATAAAGAATACCGCCAGTATTTTGAAAAAGACCGCGCCCTTGTCCGCCGTTTTCAAAAAGTCGATATTTCCGAACCCTCGCCCAGCGAAGCCAAACAGATACTGGAAGGGCTGAAAGGGTATTACGAAGCGTTTCACGGGATTTCCTTTACCTCCGATGCCATCAAGGCCGCCGTCGATCTGTCGGTGCGCTATATTTCCGACCGCAAATTGCCGGATAAAGCCATCGACGTCCTGGACGAAGCGGGTGCAGCGCAAAAAATATTGCCCGCCGACAAGCGCCATACGGTCATCAACGTGCATGACATTGAAACCGTCATCGCCAAAATCGCCCGCGTCCCCGTGAACCAGATCAGCGCCGATGACAAAGCCGCGCTGAAAAACCTGGAAACCGACCTGAAACGCCTGGTTTTCGGCCAGGATAAAGCCGTCGAAACCTTAGCCATGGCGATCAAGATGGCCCGCGCTGGATTGCGCGACCCGGAAAAGCCGACCGGTTCCTATTTGTTCGCAGGGCCCACCGGCGTCGGCAAGACCGAGATCGCCAAACAGCTGGCGCACATATTGGGCATTCATTTCCAGCGTTTCGACATGTCCGAATATATGGAGAAACATTCCGTTTCCCGCCTGCTTGGGGCGCCCCCCGGCTATGTCGGCTTTGACCAGGGCGGTCTGTTGACCGATGCCGTCGACCAGCATCCGCATGCCGTCTTATTATTGGATGAAGTCGAAAAAGCCCATCCGGATGTCTTCAATATCCTGCTCCAGGTCATGGATTACGGCCGCATCACCGATGCCAATGGCAAGACGGTCGATTGCCGCAACCTTATCCTGATCATGACCACCAATGCCGGCGCCGCCGAAATGGAAAAAGCGCCGCTGGGTTTTGGCAGCAAGGCTCAGGATGCGGCAGAAGACAATGAAGCCATCAAGCGTTTCTTCACGCCCGAATTCCGCAACCGCCTGGATGCCATTGTGCCCTTCGGTCACCTCAGCCCCGAAACCGTGGCGCATGTCGTGGATAAATTCATCGTCAAACTGGAAGAGCAGCTGACCGATAAAAACGTCACTTTCTCGCTTACATCCGAAGCCCGGTTGTGGCTGGCGGCAAAAGGCTATGACCGCGCGATGGGCGCACGGCCTTTGGCCCGCGTAATTGATGCCCAGGTGAAAAAACCATTGATCGACGAGTTGCTGTTCGGCCAATTAGTGAATGGTGGTGAGGTTCATATCGCGCTGAAAGAGGATAAGCTTGATTTCAAGATCATCCCCTTGCGCAAGCCAAAGGAAAAAACACCCGCCGCAAAAGCACCGCGCAAGCCACGGGCGAAAAAGATCAAGGAACTGGTGTAATAAAAAGCCGGGGAGATCAGGCTTCCCGGCTTATACAAAAATCACAAATTAATTATGGCCACACTGGAGGGGGTTTATCTTCTGCGGCCGCGCCACAGGCGCAGCACCTGTCAGAAGCACATTTTCACTGTAAAATTTACTGTAAGCCGTGCGCAGACGGCTTGCGACATCCTGCTCAACAGGCTTTTCGGAAATTGTCTGGGAATTCTCAATAAGGATTTCTGTCGTCTGATGGACCATGGCAACCTCGGGGTTTGGTGTTTAACCGAATCTGGTTGCCCCGACTAGATAAGTGTATTTGTCAGAAAACGCAAGTTATTTCGAAATTATTTTATGCATGGCCTGAAACGGCGGATAAATGATCAGGGTCAATCCCGACTAGCGCCATTGCGGCATCCCAGCGTTTTTCTACCGGCACATTGAACAACACATCGGCCTTGAGCGGCGCATGCAGCCAGGCATTCTGTTTGATTTCTTCATCCAGCTGCCCTGCGGTCCAGCCGGTATAGCCCAGGCAGAACAGGCTTTTTTCCGGTCCCTTGCCCTGGGCCAGGCGCCCCAGCATATCCAGCGAGGTCGTAATGCCGATAGGCGGCAGGACCAGGCTATGCGCCAGCAGCAGATCGCGGCTATGCAGGACAAAGCCGCGCCCGATCTCAACCGGGCCACCGAAATAAACGGGATAATTCTCGATATCCGGTGCGGTTACCTTGATCTCAAGCTGGTCCAGCAAATCGGAAAACTGGACCGCTTCCAGGGGCTTGTTGATCATGACGCCCATCGCCCCGTCGGGCCCGTGTTCCAGCATGACGATAACGCCGTGGCTGAAACGCGGATCGGCCATGTCGGGCATAGCGATCAGGATCTTGCCTTTAAGGCTGTCGCCTTGCGAAAAAGGAGTTGTTTCAGCGGGCATTGTGCTCCAAGATATCTACAGGATATTTTTATCCTTTTCATTTTAAGCGAAACAGGCGTGGAGACAAGTATGCACCGGTTTTTTCTGACATTTTTTGCCTCTTTGACCGTTTCGGCGCTTTTGGCCTTTTCGGTTCCCGCTTTGGCTGCCCCTGCTTCCCCGGTGCAAAAAGCCTATAAAATCGACCCCAACCATACGCGCGTCATTTATTTCATCAGCCATCTGGGCTTTTCCCGCTTCATGGGCCATTTCAACAAAGCGACCGGGACGATCAATTTCAACGTCGACGACGTGCAAAATTCCAGCGTCGACGTCACCATCGACGCCACCAGCCTCAGCATGGACCAGTCCGTTCTGGATAATACGCTGCAGGGGCCGCAATATTTCGACACACAGCGTTTTCCCACCATCACCTTTAAAAGCACCCGGGTGCAAAGAACCGGCCCCGCCACCGGTGACGTCACGGGCGACCTGACCCTGCATGGAATGACCCGCCCGGTTACCCTGCAGGTGAAATTCAACCGTCAGGGCATGAACCGTTATGCCCGCGCCAATTCTTTGGGCTTTAGCGCGACGGGCAAAATCAACCGTTCCGATTTCGGCATCCGCACCTTGTTGCCGGATGTTGGCGATGAAGTGACGCTGCAAATCGAAGCCGAAGCTAATGACGCCAGCGCGCAATCGGTCCAGCCTGCCCCCGTCGTTACCGGCCCTGTCGCTTCAGGCCCGCCAATGCCGAACGGGACACGGCCTTTGGCGATTCCCGCTACCGCGACGGCCGTTGCCGTTCCGGTGGTCGTGCCTGTACCGGTCGCCACACCGGCCGGCGCGCCCCAGACAGGGACGACATCCAACAGCATCCTTAACCTGAATCGTTAAGGCTTTTTTTGCGGGCTAAGCATTTGAAACATGGCATCGTTTTGTGTCGCTGCATAAAGGATCCTGTTGCCTTGCGCCATTATGCATCTGCAGCGACGTTTTTCTTTGTCCAGCCCGTTAAACTCGTGATACTGTACTAAAAAAGCCCGTCCGCAGAGTCGGCGGATAATAAAAAGGACAAAAAACCCGGATGACACAGCGCGTACTTTACCAGCTTTGGTTGTCCCCGTTTTGCCGCAAAGTGCGCCTGGCATTGGCCGAAAAGAAACTGGATTTCGAACTTAAGGTGGAAAAAGTCTGGGAACGCCGCCGCGACTTTTTGAAAATGAACCCCAGCGGCGAGGTCCCGGTCCTGATCGATGTCGACGGCACCATTGTGATCGATGCGCATACCATCACGGTTTACTTGGACGAAAAATACCCCGAGCGCAAATTATTGGGCACCACTTTGGCCGAACGGATCGAAATCGGCCGCCTGACCGCCTGGTTCGACCGCAAATTCAACGACGAGGTTACTGAATACCTGGTCGGCGAAAAAATGATGAAGCGCTTTTTAAAGATGGGCCAGCCCGACGGCCAGAAAATACGCGCCGGCCATTCCAACATTCATTACCATTTGGATTATATTTCCTATCTGGTTGCGCGCCGCAAATGGCTGGCCGGCGAAAATTTCTCGATCGCTGATATCACCGCGGCCTCGCATCTCTCGGCCGTCGATTATATCGGCGACGTGCCATGGGACCAGCACAAGGACGCCCGCGACTGGTACGCCCGCGTCAAATCCCGCCCGTCCTTCCGCCAGCTGCTGGAAGATCATATCCCCGGCGCGGCCCCGGTGGCGCATTATGCGGATATTGATTTTTAAGCATAATATCTTCGTTGCATGTTTAACGGAATCGCTTATTATAACAAAGCATATAATTCTATATTAAAGGAGTATGCATGGACCAGGAAGACGAATATCTTCAATCGGATATTACCCCCTTTTTATTCGATGATGAATCTGACTCCAACCCGCATGACCCTCTTTTAAATGAAAAAAACCAGAAGATTGCAGAAGAAATTCAACGCACAAAAAATCTTTTACGCATAAATAAACTTCTTGATATGCGCGTTTACGATTTGATTGAACAGGTAACCTATCGCAGCCTTGATGATTATCTTTTGCAAAAAGAAATTGATTATCGGGAAGAGATAATCTCTAAATCAGACAAGGAACCCCACGCAAAGTTCGTCTATAAGGACGTAAATAATTTGCCCTGGCAGCGTAAAAAGACTTTGGACATTGTGCGCAAAGAACTTCAAATTTGCGAAAAGACAAAGGCGTATACCTCGTGGGAACTGGATAAGCCCAGCCTTGTCATTCAAAAATCCACTGATACGGCGACAGGCGAATGGTATTCTGTTTTGCCCAAAGCCCAGGCAAAAAAACTGTTTGCAGAAAACAGCATTTTTGTAGAACAGAGGGAAATCCAGCCTGAACAACTGCCCAATTACGAAGAAACGCTCTTGAAAAGAGATGCTTTGGAACAATTCCGTTTGAATTATCTGGAAGAAGCCGAACAGGTTTTACAGGATATTCCTGTATATGATACCGCAAGCACTACCATCCATAATAATATCGATGCCTATTTTAAAGAAAATCCTGACCTGATTGAAAACAAAGAGCCTGTCAGGAAAATAAAATTCTACAAAGATGTTTTAAGCAAGGTTTCTTTCTTTGAGAACAGAGCCGCCCTTATTATCAGGGATGCGGATAAATCCTCAGCCGATGTTTCAGTCGAAGCCTATGAACCGGAAAACGTCGACAGGCATTACAAGAATTTTGTGATTCAACAGTACAAACGACGGCAGCAACAACAGGTCGCTTAAGCGCGTTCGATATCATAACTCCCCGTCAAAATGCGACGGTGTGCGTTTGCCGCCGTTGAACAGATCATATTGTTTCTGGTTAATCATGGCGGGCAATAATACCGTGACCGTCGTGCCATGACCGAACAGGGAATTGATTTTGAGTTCGCCTTCATGCATCTCGACCAGTTTTTTGGTGATGGCCAGGCCAAGCCCCGTGCCATTATGGCCGCGTGCCATGGCCGACGATACCTGTTCAAACGGCTGGCCGATGCGGTGGAGTTTGTCGGCCGGAATCCCGATGCCGGAATCGGCCACGGAAATGGCGATGCGGTTATCGGTAGCATCATGAATGCCGATCTCGACCGAGCCGCCGGTATCGGTGAATTTCACGGCGTTGGACAATAAATTCAGCATGATCTGCATAAAGGCCCGTCTGTCGGCTTCGATCACGGCAGTTTCGTTCTGGTTTTTAAAGGCCAGGTTCAGGCCTTTTTCGCGCACGGTATTTTCGACCATGTGACAGGCCAGGCGGATCGCCTTGGACACATTGACCGGTTCATGCACCAATTCGTATTTCCCGGCTTCGATTTTGGACATGTCCAGTATATCGTTGATCAGGTCCAGTAAATACCGCCCGGATTCATTGATCGACCCGGCATAATCGACATAGCGCTTGTTGCCCAAAGGCCCCAGCAATTCGGCATGCATCATTTCGGAAAAACCGATAATCGCATTTAATGGCGTGCGCAATTCATGGCTCATCGTGGCCAGGAAACGCGATTTCGCGCGATTGGCGGCTTCGTTTTCTTCCAAGGCATGCTGCAAAGCGGCCTGGTTGCGCTTGTCGCGCGTGATATCCTGGAGCAAGCCATAAAGAGCGCCGATTTCACCGTCCTGATCAACTTCGACACAGACATAGCAGCGGACGAAAAATTCGACATTCTGGCGGCCGGGATGTTTCAGGGTGAAATCGACCACGCCTTCGCGCGCATCCTGCATCAGGCGGTTGATGGTGACGAAAAGCCGGCTCATATCGCGCGAGGAAATCAGGCCGCGCAGGCTTTGCAGCGTGGGGAAAAAACGCTCCTGGTCCAGCTCGAAAATCTCGAACACGCCGGGGGAGAACAGCACTTCTTTCTTGCCGGTTTCCCAGCGCCAGCGTCCCATATGCGCCAGAAGCAGCACCGTGTCCTCGGTGGTTGGGGCAAGCGCCTGGGGCGCGCGGTTGCGGATGGGTTTTACCTCAAGCATGACGTACTGCCTCTTGCGGTCTTTGCGTGACCTGTCTTCGTATTATTAAAAAAGGCATGCCTGGCCATGGGTTCATAAGCGATACTAACACGGCTCCGCCGTTATTTAAAGGAAGACATGGCATTTTTATTCCCGGTATTTCTTTGGGCGGTATTCAACTATCGCCTCCAGCATGCGGGCGATTCGGCGTTGTAATATTTCATGTGAACCTGCCTCGGCCAGGTTTTTTCGCCTGAATTTTTCCACCATATCAACGGCTTCGTTATGGAGCTGGCGAATAGCCGCCTCGTGGTCCAGCGTCCCGGGCTTTTGCGCTGCGATATAAGCCTGTAATTTGGCGGCCAACATCTCTTCGCCCACCGCGCTAAATTCGCGCGACAGGTTGCGCAGGATTTCCAGGCTCAGATCGCGCATCGCCCGGCGAAACCCGTCCGGCAAATTGCGGTCCAGGGTGGCCGTCACCTGGTCTAATAATCGGGTCATGGCATAAAGCGTTTCGGTCACCAGTCCGGAAGTTGCCTCGTTTTCATTCGCCGTTGCGGCCAGTTCTTCGGCCAGGACCTGGCGTGCCTGGACAGGGGAAAGATGCCCGTGCGGCTGGATGATTTTCAGCGTGCGGAAACTGGCCTGGGCCTGCAGGATCAGGTTGGTCACCGCCCCCGGCAAATCCTCAAGCTTTTCGGCCAGCGCCATCGTGCGGAACGAGCCGCGCGCGCTGTTTACCAAAGCCGGGCGGTTCTGGGTGCTGACCACCGAAAGCGGCGGCAATTTGGCGGCGCGCAGGCGTTCGTCCATTTCCGCATAAGATTGGATAGCGTCAATCTCGTCATCGCTGACCTGTTCGTCCTGCAGCATGCGGATGGCTTTTTTAAAGCCCAAAACCGCCTGCATATCGGTGCCGAACAAGGTTTCGCAGATCTGGCCCACCGGCCGCTCGAAAATCGCCGGCAGGTCATTGGGCCGGATGTAATGGCGTAAGGCATCGGTAAAAGGCAGGTAATGCGGTCCCGGGTTCTTGCGGTCGATGCCGATAAAGACGGGATTGGGCGCCTGGTTCAGTTTCAGGGCGAAAACCTGGTTGTCGCGGTCAGCCCAAAGATAGGCAAAATCATGCATCTTGGTGCGGTGGGTGATCTTGTCCAGCCGCTCGATAATCTCCATCAGCAGGCGTGAGGTTTCGACAACATGCGTCGCCATGGCCAGGCCCGTGCCGAAATTCTCCATCCGCGGATGCGGCAAATCGGATAACAGGATATTGCCAGGGCCCGAAAAAGACAGGTTATAGGAACTGGCGTAACCGGCGACCGACAGGGACAAAATCTGGTGGTGGATATTGCTCTGGATCGTGGCGATCAGGCGGTGCAGCTGGTCCGGGGGGCGCATATTGATCACGATGTCGATAATGCCGCCGCCGCAATCGAAAATTTTCGGTTCGGCAATGTCATGCGCCTGGATCGTGTTGTATAAAATACGGATCAGATGCGCCTTGATATGGTCAGCGCCGTCATGCCCCATCACGCTGTTCAGCCCGCTGAGGTTATAAATATCGGCGCGCAGCATGATCTTGGAATTATCGTGGTGCGCGCGCAGATATTCGATCCGGTCGTCGCGCGGCCAGGCAATCGCCCGCCCGACCAGCAAAGATTTTGCCGGGTTCAAAACATTACGCGGCCCTATCTTGTTATCGGTTTCAGCGATGGTTTGCGCCGCAGTGCGATAGGGTTTGTATTTATGCAGCGCTTTATCGACGCGCTGTTCCGAAGAACGGTTGTGGTACTGATCGGGCTCGATCGAGGGGCGCTTCAGGGCGAACCATTTCTTTTTCCGGTGCGCTTTTTTGCGCGCCTGGATTTCCTCATCCAAAAGCTGTTTCAACGCCTTGCGGTCGGTATTCCCCTTCAGCGGTACATAGGCGGTGACCAAACCAGTACCCGACTGGTCCGGATATTTCTTGTGCCGCAACCTCTCCAGCCCCAAGGCCTGGACGAATTCCGCCGTAATCGCATCGGCCTCGGCCAGCCCGGCTTTGACTTTATCTTCGGGCGTATCGACGATGATAAAGGTGATTTCGTCGCCCATCGAACGGTTATACAGCCAGTTCACAACGCCTGCGCGGATCATGCAGTCCAGATAGATCCCGCAGATCGTGGCCATTAAATCATTGGTCATGCCCCGCCCAATAGCGTCATTGACGCTGGACAGATTCATGTAATCGCCCAGCACCAGGAAATTGCGGTTTTCTTCCCCCGGCAAGGCGGCGCGTGTCAGGGCGAAGTCCAGGTAAAGCGTGCGCAAGGCGCTGTGGATGTAATAACCGGTATGCCGGTCGCGGGCCAGCATGTCGGCAAAGACGGGCTCGACCTTTTCGTCATACACCATCGTTTCGCCGTAACGGGCCAAAAGCGCATCGATCAGGCTGGCCACCATCGGCCCGGGCGCAAAAGCGCCTTCGGCATTGACCTGCAGAAAGATCTTTTCTGCGTCACTTGCGCTTACATCCGTGCCCGCAAGCTGGGACAGGATGGTCAGGGATTTTTCAGTGATCATAGACGGACGGGACGGGTTATAAGGGTCGGTCCCCAGCATAGTCCGGCAGGCCTTAAGACAAGGTTTAATATTGGCGGTTTAAGGCCCCTTGGTGCGGCAAGAAAACGATTTTTATTGCGTAAAGCCCGCCCGATGCGATATTCTATCCTTTATGCAACAAAGCGCCGCCCTCAAAAAATCCTCTGGATTCAATCCCGATATTGGTCCGTTCCTTTGCC
This sequence comes from Alphaproteobacteria bacterium, assembly GCA_028290805.1. Classification (GTDB taxonomy): domain Bacteria; phylum Pseudomonadota; class Alphaproteobacteria; order Micavibrionales; family SZUA-601; genus JAQGJA01. The sequence continues at coordinate 15,892 of JAQGJA010000098.1, read as the reverse complement.
TGGGCACGGTTGCGGGGGCTGTCGGGGGCTGGTGGCAAATGAATGATTTCAGTGTTGGCGATGTGCCCGTCTCTAAACTATTCGGCGCCATGGCCGGGTGTTTCCTAGGTGCGACAGGCGGCGCTTTTATGGATTGCGTCACTAGCGCCGCTTTTTACTGCGCGGACAAAGCCCTGGAGCCGTTGCGCAAAAACATGGCCGATATCACAAAGATAACCACAAAATCGGCGCTGAAAGCCCAGCAAATGGCGCTTGCCCGGACGGTGGAAAACGTCCCTGAAATTTTTCATTATCCTAAATTTTAGTTCAATTAATTCTTTCCCCTGTCTCAAAGAGGGACGACGAGAGATCCCCCACAGGATAAAGACCCGATGGCCGTGCCGCAGGAGATTTCTCGCCTGCCAAACTGTTCTCATCAAAGCAAAAACTGCGGGCTCGGAAATGAGAGTCTTGGTATTGATTCAAAAATAAACCGGACGTCAATAAAAACGCTGCGGCTGGTTATAGCTTTTATTCAGCATACGTTCGCGCAGGGCGTCGAAATAGGCGCGGCCAGCCTTGAGGTCGAAATGGGCGGCGTGCTGGTAACACAGATTCTGCACCTGGCGCAAGGTTTCGGGGTCTTCCATCAAGCCCTGCAGCGCCAGGGCCAAGCCGTCCGGCGTGACGGGACTGGCCAGTATCCCCGCTTCCCCGGCAATTTCGGCCAGGCCGCCATGGCCGGAGGTTACAAGAGCACAGCCTGAAGCGATCCCTTCGACCGCCGTGCGGCCCATTGGTTCGGACCAGGTCGAAGGCACCACGGCGATCGCGGCGCGGGCGAAAAGATTCATGATTTTTGGATGCGGCTGGTGTCCCAGGAAAATCGCCTGTTTGCCCAAAGGCTTTAAAATGCGGCCCACCTCCCGCGCATAGGCGGTGTCGTTCTTGCCGCCCGGGCGGTTGGCCCCGGCAAAGACGATGCGCCAGTCCGGAAAATGCGGCAATAAACGCTGCGCCGCTTGGGCCAGTTCGCGGACGCCTTTTTCCTCGATCAGGCGCCCGACATACAGGATAATGTTTTCTTTTTTATGGCGCGGCTTGAGATCGGTATATTCATAGACGACATGGACATGTTCGGTCCGCCCTGCCTCGAGCCCGGTCAGGAAACGCCGGCGCACGTAATCGCTGCAGCAATAAATCGCATCGGCCCGCGCCAAAAGCCCCCAGCGTTCCTTTGGCGTCATCGCCCCCTTGATCGTCAGCGGATCATTGTGGAAATACAGGGTGATCAGCGATTGCGGCATATGGCTGGCCAGGATATTAAAGATATTCACCCGGTTATGCACCTCGATCAGGCTGGGCGGATTCCTGCGGAATTCATCCCCCAAGGCCTGGGCAAAGCCGCCGTTGCGCCCATATAACAGGCGCATTTTCGGGGCCACGCCCTGATAGGCAATGTTTTGAAAATGCCGCTGCTTGTCTGTGTCATTGCCGTAAACGGTGACATTCTTCTGGAACACGCTGCCCATCGTCGTATCGCGCACGAACAGGGCAATCGCCCCCGCTGCAGCAGGTGTGAAATGCTCGCTGGGCGGCAGGATCGTGGCGATGTTATGGGCGGTTTTCATGCGGTACAGCATAAAGCGGTTGGGAAAGACAGGCAATTGCAATTACGGCTGTTAAGCAGGATTATCTGTTTAGGTTAGCCTTTGTTAATTCCGAATTCAATTGCGGCCGGCTTATTCAACCATTATCGTGACTATCATGACAGATTCGCTTCTTATTGTCTTTGGAGGCCTTCCAGGCACGGGGAAAACCACTCTCGCGCAAGCACTATCAAGCCTACTTAAAAGTGTTTATCTAAGAATAGATACGATTGAACAAACGCTTCTGCGCGCGCAATCCATAAAAGAGGGACATGAGGGATATCTTATTGCCTATGCCCTTGCCGAAGACAATCTGCGCAGGGGAAATAGGGTTATCGCAGACTCGGTTAACTCTATTCCGGTGACACGCAATTCATGGCGCGATATCGCTCAAAGAACTGGTTCCAGGCTAATTGAAATAGAAATCGTTTGTTCCGACAGTAAAGAACACAGACGTCGCATTGAATCGCACAAGGCCGATATTGAAGGCCATAAAATGCCGACTTGGGAAGAGGTGGTTAATTGTGGATATCATCCGTGGGCGACGAGGAATTTCACTGTCGATACATCATGTCCGACTATCGATGAAGGGTTCGAGGATTTAGTGCAACAATTGGATTTTGAACCGCCAAGTACACCATCGGTCGCCCTATTTGCATGACATGAAATGTCGCTTGGTGAAGCGGCCTTAGCCGCGCTTGGTGGTTCAAAAAAACTTACCCATTCAACCCAACAGCATTCAAATCGTCAAACGCTTCCTTTAATCGCGCCACAAATGTCTTCTCGCCTTCGCGCAGCCAGACGCGGGGGTCATAGAATTTTTTGTTGGGTTTTTCCGCGCCTTCGGGGTTGCCGATCTGGGCTTGCAGGTAATCGCGTTTGCTGGATTCGAACTGGCGGACGCCGTCCCACATGGCCCATTGCATGTCGGTGTCGATATTCATTTTGACCGCACCGTAGCTTAGGGCTTCACGGATATCTTCACGGGCTGAGCCGCTGCCGCCGTGGAAAACGAAATTGACGGGTTTGTCGCCGGTGTTGAATTTCTGCTGGATGAAATCCTGGGAGTTTTTCAGGATTTTTGGCTGTAGTTTAACGTTGCCCGGCGAATACACGCCATGCACGTTGCCGAAGGCGGCGGCAATGGTGAAATGCTCGCGTATTTTTTTCAGCTCTTCATAGGCATGGGCGACTTCTTCGGGTTGGGTATAAAGACGCGAGGAATCCACGCCGGAATTATCGACGCCGTCTTCTTCGCCGCCGGTAACCCCAAGTTCGATTTCGATCTGCATGCCGATCTTGCTCATGCGCTCGAAATATTTCACGCAGATTTCGATGTTCTCTTCCAAGGGTTCCTCGGAAAGATCCAGCATATGCGAGGAAAACAAGGGGTGTCCCAAGGATTTGAAGTGATGCTCGCCCGCATCCAATAAACCATCGATCCAGGGCAAGAGTTTCTTGGCCGCGTGATCGGTGTGCAGGATGACCGGAATGCCGTAATCCTTGGCCACGGTATGAATGTGCAGCGCGCCGGCAATGGCGCCCTTGATCGCGGCTTTTTCGCCGTCATTGCTAAGCCCCTTGCCGGCATAAAAGGCGGCGCCGCCATTGGAAAACTGGATGATGACGGGGGAACTAACGGCCTTGGCCGCTTCCAATGTGGCATTGACGGAATTGGTGCCGGTCACATTGACGGCGGGTAAAGCGGCCTGTCTGGCTTTTGCTTCGTTGAGGATTTCCCATGCGGCATCGCCATAAGCCAGCCCGGGTTTGAATTTTGCCATTATTTTGTCCTTTTTGCTTGTTTTATGGGACTTGTATAGCCGAGAAGCCGGTTGAAATAAACCCCGCTCGTCAACGGGGTTCATGATGTCTTGTTACTGCGCGAATTGTTCGGCCATGACCTCCAGGCGGCGCAGATGGACCCGCATTCGGCGAACCAGTCCGGCAGGACGATTTTCATGTCGCCGCCCTCGCTGCCGCAGGTCACCATGGTTTCAATATAATCGATCTGGTGCAGTATTTTTTTCACGGTCAGTTTGGCGATCACGGCCCGGTCAAAATTCCGGGCCAGGTTATGGTCGAAACCAGCGCTCATTTTTTTCTCCTTTTCATTCTGAATTGTGTTGGGGATAGCTGACCAAACGGTCCCGTCATCGCTAGCCAAGGGACTCCGAAAGCGTCAAATTAATTCGATATTTTAAGTTCTTAAGAGAAATAGCCTTTAAGCCCGGCCAAATCCTTGCCAACAATCATATGTTGAGCCATTACGGACAAGGCACTATGGATATAACAACCTATGGTTGTATTCTAAACATACACAAGCATGCAGGGGGTTCTTTTGAGTGTTAACGATTTGGCAGCTTTGCCATGATACACAGGAAGGGAAGCCAAGAATGGCTTGAAGATCTAAACCCAGGAAATGAGGTTCCCATGTTGTCCGTCCAGAATACCCCGATTGCAGGATTATTGCTGATCGAGCCCGAGACCGCGCATGACCTGCGCGGCATCACACGTCCCGTTTTTCACCCGACCCAATATGCCGCTTTCGGCATGACCGGCCGTTTCGCCAGTGACCGCTATGTGCGTTCGTTCCAAGGCTCCCTGCGCGGCATGTATATCTTGCCCGATGACCAGCAGATGCTGCTCAATCTTGTGCGCGGCGATGTAACCTTGGTTGTCGCTGATGTGCGCGAGGGTTCCAGGAGTTTCGGCGCTATCCAGATGATCGACATCACCGAAGCGCAAAACCGCCAGGTCTATATCGCCGGCGGCTTGGCCTATGCCACCCTCGCCCGTTCCGACATTGTCGACATGCACGAAAAATACACCGGCTTTTACGATGCCCAATCCATCCGCGGGTTGTTCTGGAAAGATGCCAGCCTGAACATCCAGTGGCCGATCAAATACCCGCTGGTAAGCGAAAACGATGCAAGGTTTCAAAGCCTGAAAGAGCTGACGACGGTGTGTGTTTAATTACTGCTGGAATTTTTGCAGGAATTCCTTTTCAGCTTCGGTAAGGTCTTCGCGGCAGATCAGCTTTGACTCGAACGGAATCTTTGTCAGCGTTTTGAACGCCAGCATATGTTTGATGTCATCCTCGCGTGCGTCATCGACCACGGCCACCAGGTTTTCCAGGCGGATGCCGTATTGCCCGGTGAGGTAAACGCCCGGTTCGATCGACAGGATCATCCCAGGCTGCAGCGGGGCGGTGCCGCGCGGGGAAAAACCTTGCGGGCCTTCATGCACGCTGAGATAAGAACCCACCCCATGCCCGGTGCCATGCGCGTAATCCAGGCCCAGCGCCCAGACGGGCTGACGCGCGATGGCTTCGAGCTGCGCGCCGGTGGTGCCGACCGGAAAGCGGGTACAGGATAAAGCGATCAGGCCTTGTAGCACGGCGGTATAATGTTTTTTCATGATCGGCGTCGGCGTGCCGACGGGTAAAACCCGCGTGACATCGGTGGTGCCCTCAAAATACTGGCCGCCGCTGTCCAGCAATAACAGGGAGTTTGGCTGCAGGCGCCGATTGGTTTTTTCATCGGCGCGGTAATGCACGATCGCACCATTGGGGCCGAAACCGGCGATAGTGGAAAAACTGTCATCGACGCAATCAGTATTGCCTGTGCGGCAATGACGCAATTTTTCGATCACATCCAGTTCTGTGATATTTTCCGCTTCAAAATCGCGCGTATTGAACCAGGCCATGAAGGCATCAAAGGCCATGGCGTCTTTTTCATGGGCGCTTATCGCCCCTTTAATTTCCACCGCGTTTTTGCAGGCACGCAGCAACAGCGCCGGGTCCTGTGCCTCGACCAGCGGGATATCACGGTCGTCGCAAAAAACTTTTATCGCATAGCTGCACTGGACCGGGTCGATCTGCAGCGGCTTGTTGATTTTTTCAATTGTTTCGGTCAGGCGCGACAGGTTTTCCACGCCGACATGGTTGCCCCAGACCAGGCGCAGATCGGCCGGAATTTTATCCGGGTTTGTAAACAAGGTAATATGCCCGGTTTCGTCCAGCAAAGCGGCGCCCTGGACCAGCGGCACATGCGCTACATCGCCGCCGCGCATATTCAACAGCCAGCAGACCAAAGTCGGATCGCTGATCAATATCGTCGCCGCTTTTGGATTTCTTTTTTCCAGGATGCGCGCCGTTTTATCAGCAGTGCTCATCCCGGCATAGGCCAACTCATGGGCTTTGGCAGGAACAGTGGGGGCGACCGGTTTATCGGTCCATAAAAGATCGATTGGATTTGTTTCCAATGGCCGCAATTGCCAATGGCGTAGTTGCGCCTCACGCCGCCACAGGGTCATTTGCGCCACGGTGAACAGCATCGGATCAAAACCGATAACGCCGCCTTCGGATAGATGCCCGCCGAAAACGTCCGCGGGGTTTCCCGCCGGTGATTCAATCACCTCGATCACATGCGCATCCGTTTCCGCCGCCGCCTGCAATGTGTAACGCCCATCGGTAAATAAAAACGCCTTGTCCGATAATATCGCAGCCATTCCCGCCGAACCGGTAAACCCCGTCAACCAGGCCAGGCGTTCATCTTGCGGCACCAGATATTCGCTTTGAAACCGGTCCGCATGCGGAACGAGATAGGCATCGATGCCGTTATCGCGCATCCACTGGCGCAGGCGGTTTATTTTTTCGTCCGATGTCATGGGTACAATCCTGTTATTACTCATTTCAAATTATCTGTGTCCTTGCAGCAGAAATCAACCACAGAGGCACAGAGTTTAAGAGGAGATTCACAGAGAGAATAAAATCTTCTCTGCGAATCTCTGTGTCCTCCGTGTCTCTGTGGTTAAAACTTTTATACAGAAATTCAGTATTGTTATTCCCTTTTATATCGATACAAATATTTAAATATCCTATTTCTTTTTCAGCCACAGCCCGACCCATTCATCGATGACAATTTCATCCTGTTCGACGAAACCCAGTTGCGCATAAGGTTTGAGTACATAGGATTTTTGTTCCGTGGTAAAGCCGGACAATAACACATCGCGCCCGGCAATCGCGGCAAGATCACCCGCCATATCGATCAAAGGCTGGGCCAGGATATTGGCGAAAACCAAATCATAGGGCCCTTCTTCGCGCACGATGGGGGTTTTGAATCCGTCCCCTGCGACAAAGGTGATATCGTGGTCGACCTTGTTATCGCTGGCGTGGTTCGAGGCGACATGCACCGATTGCGGGTCGATATCGACGCCGATGATGCGGGTTTCTTCCACCGGCAAAGTCCTGGCCGCGGCAATTGCCAGGATGCCGGAACCGCACCCCATATCCAGGATTTTTTTCGGTTGTTTTTTGCCATCCAGCAAGCGATCAAACAATAATAGACAGGCTTTAGTCGTCGGGTGTTCGCCCGTGCCAAAGGCGGTTGCGGCCTCGATCAAAATCGTCACTTTATCGGTGGGGATATTGGCCGTGATATGGCTGCCATGCACAAAGAAACGGCCCGCATCGATGGGCTTCAGATCCTCATAAACTTTTTGCAGCCAATCAATATCGGGCAGTTTTTCCACCGCAATACGCGGGGGATGCAGCACATCCGAGGCTTCGAACACGTAATTGATCTGTTCCTGCAATAAATCCTGTTTGGGATCTTTTTCGAAAATCAGGGTGATGACCTCGCGGCTGGTCGGGTCGTTCTCGCGCTCGGGTTTGACGATGAGGGCTTCAAAGAGTTCGCTTAAAGCCGGTTCGACTTCGTGCCAGTCTTTTTTCGACAAAGGAAAAGTGACGGAATAGCCATGCATGATTTATTTCTCCACAATATTTACAAATCGGTCCAGGACTTTTTTTGTCCCGGCTTTTTCAAAACTGACATCCAGCTTGTCGTCGTCGATATCGGTCACCTTTCCGTAACCGAATTTTTCGTGAAAGACGCGCTGGCCGACCCGGAAGGCCGAAGACGGGTTCACCACAACAATATCGGCATCAATAACCAATGGGGTTTTTGGCTGGGGGCTCCATTTCTTTTGGCCCCAGTTCGGCGTGCCGCCGCCCCAGCGCTGGGTCGAAACTGCCGCCCCTAATCCCCCTTGCGCCCAGACATTCTTCATCTTCTGCCTCTCGTCGCTTACGGTATCGCCGGGCAATTCCTCGATAAAACGCGACGGCACGGTGTCGGTATATTCGCCATAAGTCTGGCGGCGCAGCGCATAGGTGATCGTCGCCTTATGCTTGGCGCGCGTAATGCCGACATAGGCCAGACGGCGTTCTTCTTCCAACCCCGCCAGGCCGGAATCGTCCATGCTGCGCTGGTTGGGGAATAACCCCTCTTCCCAGCCGGGCAGAAACACATGCGCGTATTCCAACCCCTTGGCCGCATGCAGGGTCATCAGGGTGACGCGCGGCTCTTCCTTGCGCTCCTGGTTTTCCATCACCAAAGCGACATGTTCCAGGAACGCTCCCAGCGAGTCAAAATTGCTCATCGCCGAAACCAGTTCCTTAAGGTTGTCCAGACGCCCGGCCGCCTCGATCGATTTATCGTCGCGCCACATGGCGACATAGCCGGATTCTTCCAATACTTTTGCCGCCCAGTCGCGCAGCGACATAGTGGCGACAAGGCCCAGCCAGCGATGAATATCGCCGACGAATTTGGTCAATGTCAAACGCGGGCCCGTTTTCAATTCATCCGTCTGGATCAGATATTCCACCGCCGGAAATAACGGGCGCTGCAACCGGCGCGCCGCAATCTGCAGATCGGAAATGGTTTTGGCGCCCAGGCCGCGCTTGGGCACATTCACAATGCGCTCGAACGCCAAATCGTCATTATGCTGGTTGATCAGGCGGAAATAACCCAGGGCATCGCGGATTTCCTGGCGTTCATAAAAACGCGGGCCGCCGATGACGCGATAGGAAATGCCAAACGTGTTGAAGCGCTCTTCAAAGGCGCGCATCTGGGACGATGCACGCACCAATACGGCAATTTCATCCAGCGAAACATTTTTGCGCTGTACCGATTCAATCTGTTCGGCAACAAAACGCGCTTCGTCGGATTGGTCCATGGTGACGGTGATCTGCACCAGATCGTCGCTGTGTTCCTCGGTCCATAAATTCTTGCCAAGACGCCCTTTATTATGCGCGATCAATCCGTTGGCGGCGGCCAAAATCGGCTTGGTCGAACGGTAATTCTGTTCCAATCTAATAATGGTGGCTTCGGGAAAATCCTTTTCGAAATTCAGGATATTGCTGACATCCGCGCCGCGCCAGGAATAGATCGACTGGTCGTCATCGCCGACGCAGCACAGATTATGCCGCGCCTGGGACAAAAGATGCAGCCATTGATACTGGATCGTATTGGTATCCTGGTATTCATCGACCAGAATATGCGTATAGCGCGCATGATATTGCGCCAGCACGCCATTGGCGGGGTCGCGAAAAATCGTCACCAGATGCAATAAAAGATCGCCGAAATCGCAGGCATTCAGGGTGACCAGCCGTTCCTGGAAATTGCGGTAAATCGCCATCAGTTGCGGACCGGTCAAAGGCTGGGGCAATTCGCCCGCATTGAAATTGGGCACGCGGTCGGGCGTCAGGCCCATATTCTTCCATTTATCGATAATGCCCAAGATCAGTTTCGGATTGATCGTCTTGGAATCCACACCCTGCAGTTCCAGCACCTGCTTCAGCAGGCGCAGCTGGTCGTCATCGTCGATGATGGTGAAATTGCTGCGCAACCCGACAAGTTCGGCATGCCGGCGCAGCATGCGCGCGGCCAAACTGTGAAATGTGCCGATCCACCACCCCGCCACATCGATCCCGCCCAGCAATCCGGAAACACGGTGGCGCAACTCATTCGCCGCCTTGTTCGTAAAGGTCACCGCCAGAATCTGCCCCGGCGTCGCCGTCCCGGTCTGCAGCAAATGCGCGACACGGGCCGTCAGCGCCCGCGTTTTCCCCGTCCCCGCCCCGGCCAGGATCAGCACCGGCCCGTCAAGCGTTTCCACCGCCTGGCGCTGCGGCGGGTTCAGCCCCTGAAGGTACGGGGCGGAGGGGGTGACGGATTGTTCGTGAGGCATGCCCTGAATATAGGGTTTTGCACGGCCTGTGGCAATTAAGAAAAGCCTGAATACGCCTTAGCGCTGGTCGTCGATCTTGATATCCTGCAATGTGCCACCATGCAGGTTCTTGTCGTATTCAATCGCGATCACCGTATTGCGGCCCGAGGCTTTAGCCTTGTACAGCGCGCGGTCGGCGCGGTCGACAAACTGGCTTAAGGGTTCGCCGGGCTGCAGCTGGGAAACGCCCAGCGATACGGAAAGGCGGCCCAGTTTTTCGTTCTTGTTCTGGTTGACGATATCTTTTGCCGCGATGCGCTCGCGCAGGCGGTCGCCGATTTTTTCAGCATCGCGCAATTTGGCGCCGGGCACTACAATCGCAAATTCCTCGCCGCCATAGCGGGCAAGGAGTTCGGTGGCGCGCAGGCCTTCCTGTAATGTATGCGCGACAAGGCGCAGCACCTGGTCGCCGACAGGATGGCCGAATGTGTCGTTAAAGACCTTGAAATGGTCGATATCGATCATGATCAGGCAAAGCGGCTTGGCCTTGTCGATCGCGTCGGCGGCGCGGATTTTGAGTTCGGTGTCAAAAGCCTTGCGGTTGGCTACTCCGGTCAGCGTGTCGCGCATCGTTTACTGTTGCAAATTATGCACCGAATTGCGCATCTGCTGTAATTCCTGGGACGAATCATTCAGCTTTTCTTCCAGCTTTTTGTTTTCTTCCAGCATCCGCTTGGTATCGGTGACCAGTTCGCTGATCAGTTTCTTGATATCGCTTAATGTTTGCGTGCCCGAAGCATTGCTGGAATGGGCCTGGAGTTTTTGCGAGAATTGTTTGCTGGCAAGGCCTGCGGCATTGATCACTTCGACGATTTCAGCGACGGCTTCTTCAACTTTTTGCGTCGTTTCATGGATCAGCAGTTTTTCATGGTCGTTCGACATGAATTTGTCGTGCAGGTCTTCGCAAATCGTGGTCGTCAAAGACTGGTTCTGTTTTTCAAGCAATAAAATCTGTTTGGAAACATCCGGTTCCATCCCGGCATAATGGGCATAGAGCACGGCATAGACGGCGGGGTTCGGCTTGAGGCTGTCTTCGCTGATGCGGTGCATCACCTGTTGGGCGACATGCGCGATGCGGTTTTGTTGTTCGGGTGTCTGCACGGGCGATTCTCGTATGGGCAAAGAGGCAATCTGTCTTTTTACAGTAGCTTGCCGCTTCTTAAGAGAGGGTTACCATGTTCCTATAATCTGCTATAAATCTTTAATGCGCCATATTGTCCTTGATACCGAAACCACCGGGTTTAACGCCGAAACCACCGACCGCATCGTCGAGATCGGCGCACTTGAGCTGATCAATTTCGTCCCTACAGGCAAGGTTTTCCACCAGTATATCAATCCCGAACGCACCATCCCCGCCGAAGTCGTCGCCGTGCACGGCATCGATGACGCGATGGTGCGGGACAAGCCCGTCTATGCCCAGATCGTCGATGAACTGGACCGGTTTATAGGCACGGATTCACAGCTGGTGATCCATAACGCCGAATTCGACATGCGGTTTTTGAATGCCGAATATAAGCGCCTGGGCCTGCCTCCTTTGCCGATGAGCCGGGCGATTGACACGCTGGCCATGGCGCGCAAGATGTTCCCCGGGGCCCCGGCCAGTCTGGATGCTTTGTGCAAGCGCTATAATATCGACATCTCGGCCCGGGTCTATCACGGCGCGCTGTTGGATGCCCGATTGCTCGCCGATGTGTTCCTGGAACTGTCCGGCGGGCACCAGCCGCAATTTTTGGCCAGCCGCGCCGAAGAGGAAGAAGCGCAAAGCCATGACGTCGGAAATATCGGCACGCTCTGGCCCGTCCGTGCTTTTCCTGTCCCAGCCGAAGAAGAAGCAGCCCATGCCGCCATGCTGGCGACGATCAAAGATGCCATCTGGACCAAGGCGGCTTAGGCCTTACGGTCTCCCCGGCCTTGAGCCGGCCTATCCGCTCGGGCCGGATAACGGATAACGCCTAATATCTCCCATAACCGCGAGGCACCGTATGCTTTGCTGCGTCCAGGGGGAGGTAATTTAAATAATCCAGGGAGAAAGGTCCCTCTCCCCTTGCGGGAGAGGGAGGATTAATTCTATTCAATCAGTTTCTGCCACCAGCCTTTTTTGCCGGTTTTCTCGGCGGGGGCGGGTTTGTCGTTATCCTGGGCATTGTTCTGGGAAGACGAAAGGTTCGTTTCGCCCTGTTGTTTGACGGGGACGAAATCGGCGGGCACATCAGGCTGTTCGCCGCCGGGCTGGCCGCGTTCCCCGTTGCGTTCGCCGTTGCGGCGGCGTTGGTATGGATGGCGGCCGCGCTGGCTGCGGCTGCGGCGCGATTTGCCGGCGGCTTCCGGGTCGGACGGGTTCATCACCGCTTCCGGTCCGGTTTCCAGGCCATCACCGATGGCGCTTTCGCCTTCGGTAATCGGGATTTGCCTCGCTTCGCCGCGCGGGCGGCGTTCAAAGCGTTCGCGTCCGCCGCCTTCACGGCCGCCCTCGCGTTCACCCCTTCCTTCTCCGCGGCCTTCACCACGGCTTTCGCCTCTCCCTTCACCACGGCCGCCGGTGCGGCGGCGGCGCGTATTGGTGCGGGCTTCGCTGCCTTCTTCGCCGGCCAGGGCGTTGCTCATAAGCGGCTCACCGTTATCTTCCTCGTCGGCATTGATGTAATCGTCATCCGTGCCTTCCAGGACCGGAACGGGCAAAAGCGGGGCCTGTTTGCGCGGCTGGGGCGTGCCTTTTTCGTAGTTGATCTGTACGTCGTTCGGCATCAAATCTTCATCGGCGCGCAGGGAAACACGGCAGCCGAAATATTCCTCGATGCGGTTGATGTCTTCGCGCTTGTGATTGAGAAGGTAAATCGCAACCGAAGACGGGATCGTCGCCGTGATGGCGGTGGCCCGGCCGCGCACGGCCTCGGCTTCGATGGCGCGCATGACGACGACTGCCGCCGATTCCGTGGTGCGGACGATGCCGGTGGCGCCGCAATGGGCGCAGGGCTCGAAATGCGTTTCGGTCAAGGACGGGTGCAAACGCTGGCGCGACAATTCCAGCAGGCCGAAACCGCTGATGCGGCCGATCTCGATGCGGGCGCGGTCTTCGGCCATGGCTTCGCGCAATTTGCGTTCGACTTTGGCGTTGTGGCGGCCCGATTCCATGTCAATGAAATCGATCACGACCAGCCCGCCCAGATCGCGCAGGCGCAATTGACGGGCGATTTCCTCGGCGGCCTCGATATTGGTTTTCAGCGCGGTGTCGTCGATGTGACGTTCGCGCGTCGCCCGGCCAGAATTGACATCGATCGAGACCAGGGCTTCGGTCGGGTTGATGATGATATAGCCGCCCGATTTCAGTTCCACGCGTGGATTGAAGATATCAGCGATCTGCGCCTCGATGCCGAAACGCTGAAAAAGCGGGATCAGCGGGTCACGATAGAAAAACACGCGCTTGGCATGGGTCGGCACCATCTGGCGCATGAATGTTTTGACTTTGGTAAAGCCCAAATCGCCGGCGACGATGATTTCCTGGGTATCGCCGGAATACAGATCGCGTATCACGCGCTTGAAGATATCGGCTTCTTCGTAAACCATTGCGGGCGCTTCGGATTTCAGGGTTTCGCGGCGGATTTCGTCCCAGAGGCGCAGCAGATATTCCAGATCGCGCTTGACCTCGATCCTTGTCCGGGTCATGCCGGCGGTGCGCAGGATGACGGACATGCCGCCCGGCACTTCCAGCTCGCTGAGCAGATCTTTCATTTTCCGGCGCGCCTGGGGATCGGTGATCTTGCGTGACACGCCACCACCGCGCGGGGAGTTCGGCATCAAAACGCAGTAACGACCCGGCAGGGAAATATAAGTGGTCATCGCCGCGCCCTTGCCGCCGCGTTCTTCCTTGGTGGCCTGGACCAGCATGATCTGGCGGCGCTTGATGACTTCCTGGATCTTGTAACGGCGGCGCAATTTGCCGATGCGGCGGGCATTGCGCGTTTCGGTGACTTCTTCTTCGGCACCGCCGACGCTTTCGATCGTGTCGTCGCGCGCCACTTCGGTCAGGTTCCCGGCTTCAGGCACGGTGACATCTTCATTCATCTGTTCGGCATAGACCTCGCCGCTGACGGTCTGGTGGGTTTGGGCTGCTTCGAGCGGCATTTCCATCGCGCCCAGATCGCCATTTTCAGCTGGAAAATCGGCGGAATAGCCTTCGGCAGTGCCTGCGGCATCCAGCTGGATATCGGGCTGTTCTTCCTGGCCGGGAGCTTTGAATTCGTCTTCTTCCTCGTCTTCTTCCTCAGACCAGCCGGCTTCTTCGGCCAGCAGCGCCTGGCGGTCTTCAACGGGAATGCGGTAATAATCGGGGTGGATCTCGGTAAAGGCCAAAAAGCCCTGGCGGTTGCCGCCATATTCCACGAAACAGGCCTGGAGACTGGGTTCGACCCGCGTCACTTTGGCCAGGAAGATATTGCCCTTGATCTGTTTTCTGGCGGCTGAATCAAAGTCGTAAGAATCGAGGCGGTCATTTTCGGCGACGGCGACCCGGGTTTCCTCGGGTTGGGTGGCGTCGATCAGCATTCTTTTTGTCATCTATAAAATCCCTTTTTTGGCTGCTGGCCGCCATAGACGATGGCGACAAAGCGGCAATGAATGATGCCGCCGCCGTAAGGGAGTTCATGTTCAGGGTTTTGTTAAACGCGTCCGGCAGCCGGCGCAAAAGTCAACAAAACAAGCGACCAGGCTCTGCCAAATCCACCTAGGGAAACCCTGGGTTCAATGTCATTATTATATTGCAGAGATCTAAAACTTTCAGTCACTTAAAATCCTTACTACCCATTCCCACTACGACCGGCGACGCGGTCTTCAACCGAAAGAAGCAGACAGATACGATCCTGACGCCGCCTGTCCTTCGGGCAAAACTTGCTTTTTCACTATAGGAAGACCCCGGTTAAAGAGCAACAAATATATTACAGCGCTCCATTTTTGCTTTAAAAACCTATGTAAATCATCTATACTAGCGGTATGGCTCCATCTGACCCCATTTCCCCCATCATAGGCTATCACGGTTTTTTAAAAAACGTGGAAACGGTCTGGGACTTCATCGCCACCGCCGATATAGATACGATGGCCTTTCTAGGGATTACAACAAAAGATCAGGATTCGCTTAAAAGGACTGAGCCTGTCATCGTGCGTAACCCTGAACTGAATTTTCTAGGTATTTCGCGAAACCGGGATAAAGATAAAGGCAAGACCCCGGACAAAACGCAATTCGTCAATATTGAGTGCAGCGAAATTGTTGAGGATTTGCCCGCCGAAATTCAGCAAAAAGCTATTGCTTACAGCACATATTTTTATTTGAAAAACCAGCATTCCCGTTCAGTTCATGAAACAGATATCGTTCATGCCTCTGGTAAATATGCCAGCCTACCGCTTGACGGATTAATTCCCGGAATGCTTGCAGCGGGGGCAACCTTTACGGTTAGTAACAACCCAGCGGCCTCTATAACAGCAGGTCTTATTACCTGGACAGCAACAGAAGTCCTAAATAACAAGATACTTGCTGCATCCCGCCACGACGCCCGTCTTTTCAGCGACAAGGTCGTTCCCATACCCATCGGCGAGGCTGTTGATTTAATTCAGGAAACAAACGATCCCGCCTATCAGCCGCCAGAACCGCCTTCCACAATACTGGAAAAAATTGATGCCAATTTGGTAAGTATTTTTGGTCATAGATTATCGGAAACCAAGGAACGCGAAAATTCGCTTCTCGCTACTCAAGAATATATAGCGAGTGGTAAACCGACCTTGTTAAAAAAGAACAAGTAACTTTAGTAACTTACAGGCATTAAAAAACCCTCCAAAAAGAGGGCTTTTCCAAAAAGACCAAACGGTCTTATTAATAAGGGCGCGTCGCCAGACCCGAGTTCATGGCTGATAATAGCCAGGCGCGGCCAGAGGCATCGGCGGTGTAATTTGCCAGGATATCGGCCTGGGTCACGGATGTGGTATCGCTCATCTTTGCTCCTCTTTGTCCATTTTCATTAAGTATTAATATTAAGATATCCTGATAGCTGTAAAAATCCTATGTGGTTTTTCATTTATCACTCCGCTTCAAGCACTTAAAAAGAAAAATTCGGTCTAATTCAAGATTTTTTCTTTTCGGCGAAACAAGCGACTCCGCCGCCGTCTTGCGAAGCGAGTCCGGGGCCTGCTATGCTTTCTCA
>JAQGJA010000207.1 GCA_028290805.1 Alphaproteobacteria bacterium | reverse complement strand
GTCGAGTACCTGTCAGGACTCGACAACCTGGAGGACGTGCTGGCGAAGGTGAAGCCGTCCGCCGAAGGCCGGATCGGCGTGCTCGCGGATCACCTCGTGCGGGGCTCCAAGGAGTCCCGAATCGCCGAGGCGGTCGCGCGAGGACCGCACCGCGCCCACGTGCTCGTCGTCGGGCATCCGTACGTCGACGTGTGGCAGTCGGTGAAGCCATCCCGCCTCGGAATGAAGCAGTGGCCGACGATCCCGCGGACTATGGAGTGGAAGGTCGGGATCTGCGCGGCGCTCGGCTGGCCGCACGCGGACAAGGCCGACATCGGCATGGCGTGGCAGCGTATCCTCGGCACGGTTCGCAACTACTCCGATCTTGAGCCCGAGCTTCTCGGCCGGGTGGAACAGCTGATCGACTTCGTCACCACGGACTGACTGGCCTCACGCCGCAAGCGGTCCCCCTCTGAAAGAATCGTCGGGTGACGAACCCGAGAGCCGAACCATCCGCCCGAGACATCCGGCGGTGGCGACGTTATCTCGCGGCCGAGCGAGCAGAGGCCGCCGTCTATCGTGACCTCGCCGGCCAGAGAACGGGTGAGGAGCGGGAAATCCTGCTGGAACTCGCGGAAGCGGAGCGCCGCCACGAGGACCACTGGCTCGGGCTGCTCGGCGCCCGGGCGATTCCCGCCCCCCGAAGCGATCTGCGCACCCGCGCGCTCGGGTTCCTTGCCCGCCGCTTCGGCGGTGTCTTCGTGCTGGCGCTCGCCCAGCGTGCGGAAGGCCGATCCCCGTACGAGGCCGATGACGATGCCACCGCACGGATGGCAGCAGATGAGCTCATCCACGAGGAGGTCATCCGCGGTCTCGCCGGACGCGGCAGGCTGCGTCTTTCCGGATCGTTCCGTGCGGCGGTGTTCGGCGCCAACGACGGCCTGGTGAGCAACCTCGCCTTGATCCTCGGAGTCGGTGGCGCCGGCGTGGCCGGCCCCACCATTCTGCTGACCGGGGTCGCGGGCCTGCTGGCAGGGGCGCTGTCGATGGCGGCGGGGGAGTACGTGTCGGTACGGTCGCAGCGTGAGCTGCTTGAGGCCTCGGCCCCGAATCCGGATGCGGTTGCCGCCGTGCCCGCGCTCGATGTCGACGTGAACGAGCTGGCGCTGGTCTACCGCGCCAGGGGCGAGTCTGAGGCAATCGCGAGGGCGCACGCCGACCGCATACTGCAGGGGGTTGATATCGCCACCGGAAGCCTGCCGACGCAACACGAGGCCGTCGGCGATGCGGCCAGTGCCGCCCTTTCGAGTTTTCTCTTCTTCGGCTCGGGCGCTCTGCTGCCCGTGCTGCCATACCTCTTCGGCATGGACGGTATCCAGGCGGTGCTGCTCGCCGCTGGGCTTGTCGGTTGCGCGCTACTGCTGACTGGGGCCACCGTCGGGGTGCTCTCCGGAGCGTCGCCGGTGCGCCGGGCGCTTCGACAGCTTGGCATTGGGTACGGCGCCGCCGCTGTCACATATCTCATCGGTCTGCTGTTCGGCGCGACGCTCGTCTGAACCTGGCAGCGCACTAAATAGCGGAACCGACCGGCTGATGACCGCATGGCGCGCCGTCCTGTCAGGGCTTTCCCAGGTTGCGTCAGTCAGACTCGGATTCGGACTTACCTCCAGCGTGACCCGAATCACTCCGATCGCCCGCACGTGACACCCGAACGCGCCGCTAGTGCGCGTCGTCGCGACGACCTGGAAGCCCCGTTCTCTCGTGTTGATTTCGTTCTTCTCCGTACTGCTGCCTGCTCACATTCGCCCCGATCTGGGATTTCTTACGGTCGGCCGTCGTTCACTGGCTGTCGGCGCCCTCTGCACCAGCGCGAGTCTGCTGTATCTCGGCGTGCTGCCCGCCACAGCCGCGACCGTCGCAGTCGAGCGGGTGGAGCGCGCGTCGCAGAGTTTCGAGGTGGCGGCCTCCGTCGCGGAAGCTCCCGCCGAGCGTGACAACTTCGGAGTGACCTCGTTCACCCCTGTCGCGTGGCCAGTGAATTCCGACACCGAGATCAGCAGCGACTTCGGTTATCGCTATGCGCCGTGCTGGAACTGCTCGAGCGACCACCTCGGCGTTGACTGGACGCCCGGTGCCGGAGCGCCCGTTCCCGCCATCGCGCCGGGAACCGTGGTGGAGGTCGGGAACCCCTCTGGTGCCCTCGGCGTCTACGTCATCGTGGAACATGACATCGACGGCAGGCGGGTGAACAGCACCTACGGGCACATGCAGTCCGGCTCACTCGCAGTCGCCAAGGGCGACAAAGTAGAGCTCGGTGACCTGCTCGGCCGGGTGGGCAACACCGGTACCAGCACCGGGCCGCACCTGCACTTCGGCATCCTGCTCGACGGCGTAAATCCGACAGACCCGATCAAATGGCTCAAGGATCACGCCACAGAGTGATGCGGGCTGGTCTGAAGCAACTTCAGCAGTGAAACGGACTAGCAGTGAAAGCGGGTTCAGCTGCTGACGGAGTCCGCCAGCGGAGCATCCTTGTCCCGGCTCTCGGCGGATTCTTCGTCATCCTCGTCGATCGCGTTGGGATCGACCTCCGGCAGCGACTTCGGCATCTCTTCGATGAAGGTGTGCGGACGCAGGAACTGCTGCGCCGCCTCCTCGAGGCTCGAACAGTAGTGCCGGATGAAGGGCTGACCCATCCGGACGACCTCAAAGAGC
>JAQGJA010000062.1 GCA_028290805.1 Alphaproteobacteria bacterium | reverse complement strand
ATAGGCCAGGGTTTTTTGCGCCCGGTCCAGTTTCCCCTGCCACAGCCGGGTCGACAGGCGCGCTTCATGATGCGGCGCTTTCAGCCAGTTGCCGAAATTCAGAATCACCGCCGATTGCAGTGCATCGCCAAAATACCCGTCCTGCCAGTATTCGACCAGGATAACCGAGGCGGTGACGGAATCCCCTTGCGCGGCCAAAGCCTGGACGTAACGCAAACGCCCGGCATCGGTCTGGGGCTTGTGATTCTTGAACCAGGAAATCAGCATCGGGCCATTGGCCGTACCGGGCTTGAGCAAGGCTTCCTCGGCCCGCAGGGCGATCAGGTCGCTGGAGGGCCAGTCCTTGTGGGCGTTCAGGAAATTGCTGTAGGTCGAAAACGTGTAACGCTGGACCGGATCGCGCAAGGCGATCCAGCTCTGCACCTCACTCGAGAGCGAGGCCGAGGCCGGAAAAGAAAGAAAAACGAAGCAGAGGAGGACGAGAATACGGGACATGCCATGAGGATAAGGGGATTAAATAAAAAATCCAGCAGGGATGATGGGGAAGTGGGATGGGAAAGTTTAACCACAGAGGCACAGAGGCCACGGAGGTTCTCAGAGAAGATTATTATTCTATAGTCTCTCCCTCACCTGGCTTATGCATTGAAATTCGATTAGCTGACAATTTATATATAATAACTCCGTGAACCTCTGTGCCTCTGTGGTTTCCTTTTCTGCATGAAGCCTCCCTCCCTCCCCGCTCAAAAACCTTTTTATTTGCGCCGATCTTCTTTATGGTGCGCAACCATGACCCAGGTAAAACCCAATGGCAGTGAATTGGCCGTCAACCGGCGTGCGCGCTTTGATTATGCGATTGAAGACACGTACGAGGCCGGGCTGATGCTGACCGGCAGCGAGGTGAAATCGCTGCGCCTGGGCAAGGGGCAGATCGACCAGAGCTTTGCCGGCCTGGACCGCGACGGCGACCTCAAGGTTTTCGGCCTGCATATCGAGGAATATTCCCAGGCGGGCCCGCATTTACAGCACGAGCCGCGCCGCCCGCGCAAATTGCTGTTGAAACAAAAAGAGATCAAAAAGATCAGCGCCGCCCTGACCCGCGACGGGATGAGCCTGGTGCCGCTGAAAATGTATTTCACCCAGCGCGGCAAGGTCAAATTGCTGGTCGGTCTGGGTAAGGGCAAAAAGCTGGTGGACAAGCGCGCAACGGAAAAGGAACGCGACTGGAACCGCGAAAAAGGCCGCGAGATGCGCAACCGTGGCTAAAAGCATAATTGGCCGTCTTCATTGAAATTAACCTATTATTATGGTAAGATTGAGTATGATCAAACGATAACCTGAGTCGCAATACGGCTCCCAAAATGAAGGCTTTATCCATGTCAAAGAGACCAACCCCTATTGCAGCCCCTTCTAACGCGGAACAGATCGCTGACAACGGGTTCAATAGGAACCTGGTCGAGCTCTGGGACCGCAACCAGGCTCCTATCGTCACTGTCGCCCGCCGTTTTGGTGAAAGCAGACAGCAGGATGACAAGAATTTCCCCCAGACCTCACGCCACTGCGCCTGCACGACGGTTTAATGCCGCTTACACACCGCTTATAGTCATAAGCGTGGCATTTACATCACACTTACATTGCTATTTGTTTTCATAATACGATTATCCTTGTAATTAACCGCTTATGTTGGTTAAATACTCATGCCGACTCGCCGTGATGGAGTCGAAAAGATTCTGATTGAATGTGCAAGGAGGCACCAAAGAAGATGAATATTTTAAACCAGACTAAAAAAGGGGCGATCATGCTGCTTATGCTGGCGAATGCTGCCATGTCATCCTGTAGTAAAGATGCTCCCTCGGCTCCCGGTCATCCCGACCCAACTACGCCAACGCCGGTACCCACTCCAACTCCAGGGCCTGCGGGCAAAACCGTGGTATTGGGCATAGCTGCCGCCGTAGCAACTTTCAGTTCTTCGGCAAACGGAGCCTATAATCTGGCCACTCTTGCAGGTTCTTCAGTAGAGACGGGCAAAGGGTTCAAGACAACGCTTAATGGCAATGAAAAAATTACTTTAAAAAATATGGAGTGGCTTACTGCTCATAAGGATACAGATGGCACAACTTTTTTCACATCTGAATATTCTTTGAATAAAGACGTAAAGGCAGTAGTCGCGGCAGATACAGCAAGTAAGGCGCCACAAGTCCTGATTGAAGGTCTCAATCCTGCACTAAATAATGGAACTACCCGCGTGATTTTTGCAGTGGCTAAAAATGCAGCGCTTGGTAGTGGCGAAATCAGCGTTGCCACAGACATGCCTGCTACAAAGGCTTTAGAGATTTTGAAAGATGGCCAGCAAAGAAACGTAACCTTGAACAAAATTACGTTGTAAAAACCATAGATAATAAAAAAGGCGCCTTCAAAGGCGCCTTTTTTATTATCTATGCAACGGGAATGGCGGGGTTATTGATCGACTTCGAAAGGACGGCACGAACCTAGCGTGGCTGCGGCAGCACTTGTGACCTTTTTATCCTCGTACCATGCGCCGTAATTTGTATTACAGAAGGCCTTTGCCGCAACTGGGTCGCTCAAGTCATGGTCCGGATCGACGCCCATTACTTCCAAAATTTTAGCCGGGGCTTTCTGGAGCTGAACCTCAGATATAGTTGCGCCTGGAAACTTAACCAGACATTCGGCGTTTATGACCGAGGTGTCGGTAAGTGAAATGAACACGGCCTTGCCATTACGCGCCGTTATCTGGGACAACAACGAGTCCGGACCTGCGCCGCACAGGCTTTTCACCTGGGTGGAGCCATCCCCCGTATCGACGCCATCGGTCAGGATGACAAATGAAACGCGTTTGCTGCTGTCGGCCATATCGGCGGCGATGTCGGGGTCGGAAAGGACCAGGTCGATCGTTTTGAATAATGGTGTGTAACCGCCGTAATCGATGCCTTCGGCCGGGATTTGGGGATCGGTCGTAATCTCCGTTGCCTCGGGATCGGTCTTGCGGGCCGGAACATAGCGGGTCACGTCGGTCGTCGTCGAAGCGCCAGTATAATTGGCAGGAGAATACGAAATATTTTTCGGAACATTGGCCGTATCGCATCGCTGGGTCGTACCGCCGCCGAATAAGGGAATATTCCGGCAGATTTGGACGCTTTGCGTATCCACAACTGTGGGCGACGGGCAGGTATCCAGGCAGGCAGTAAAATTGCTTACATTGCTCCCGGCGTTGGGCTTTTTCCGACGTTTCTGGCAAAAAGTTTCCTGGCGCAGGCTAGGGTCAGTTGTATAAGAGCTGCTAGCCGTCAGAAAAGGGAGTGGATCGGGAAAACGAAGGCCTGAATATCCCGGTGGATTATATGTTACGGGAGCCCCCATAAGGTTGCTGCAATTCATTTCGGCCGAACTGCAGGCAGCGGGGTCTGCGCTTTCGACGCAAATCTTTTCATTAAGCGCACAGTCAGTGCTAGTAACGCATTGATCATAATCATAATCGTTTACATCGGCTGGTATGACTGTTCTGGTATTTGTCGCCGTCGTGTCTTTATAGTCTTCCCACGCAGCGGGCGAAGGGGAATTAGGGGCCAGACATTGCGCTGCGCAAACTTCCGGGCCTGGCGGGGCCTGAACACGAAGATCGGCCGACATGTAGCGTGTATCCCCTCTCTCATCACCCCAGTGAATGCGTCCTGTCAGGACATTCTTGAGAGGGGGACGGGTCCAATATTTTTCAGGATAGGGTTTGCCATTGCCCTTCTCTTCATTGACGGAAGGCGATTCCACGGGATTTTCCGTTGTCGCAGCAACTCCATTGAACTTGACGATCCCGGTCATGTATCGGGTATCTCCGTTTTCATCACTGTCATGGCGGCGTCCGACAATAACGCGTCCGGCAGGCGCCTTGAAATAAATCCCTGCGGATTCCTTGATGGGGCCGCTGGTGATCAGGTCTTCTACGGTAACCGTTCCGGGAATTGTAACGCCGTTTTGATCCACAGCTTTCAACGTGGCATATTCATGCGTGGTCCAGCCGTTTTCATCGCCCTCATGATAGCGTGCCGTCATTACCTGGTTGAGCGGAGCCTGGCGCATGCCGCTATTGGCCTCACTCCACATGCTTGGTGTCGTGCGTGTTTCTGGCACGATGCTGTAATAGCTCTTGATGGCATTGATATCGGGTATGGTGACTGTTTGCTCGACCGGCTTGATATAAGAGGTCAGCGGCTCGACCGGGCCGGCCAGGGTGGCAACAAGGTAATCGCGTTCCATCTTCTCGTCGCAGCCGCCATTCACCTGGCGGCTCAACGGGCAGTAAACGATATTGCGCACCGTCGACCTGTCGTTCAAAAAATCGGCCAGGGTAATCTTGGTATCGGGCAAAAGCTTCATTGAGGCGATTTTGCGCAGGATGAATTCCGCCGCCTGAATGCGGCTGCCCTGGTTGCCTGAAGGGATAGCGACAGGCGTAGTCTCGACGCATTCTCCCGGGCATGTTTCGCAGCTGGAAGATCCAGTGCAGGTACCAAACATATTTACCGGGAAAGGCTCTATAGTATTTGCAGTATTGTTTGGGTTGATTGATATTTGTTCATCCGGCCTGCCGCGGCAATCCCAACCCGTCGCAAGCGCGAATTGCAGATATGGCCTGTATTTTTCCTTGTTGATCAGCGCATCTTCCATGGTTTGATAACTAAGCCGGGCAAGCGAGCCCGTAGGAGGCTTTCCGGCCCATGGGTTTCCAATGAAATCAGTGAATTTCAGCGAGCGGTCCTGTTTATAGCCGGCCGAAGATCTGCCGGCAAAGGTTTTGGCTGCGCTACAGGCCTGATCGGCCTGGGCGGTCTGGAACAGGTTTTTCAACCCGGCTTTGCAACTGTGCAGCGTACCCAGTGCCGAAGGAATGGCGACTTTATCCGCGGCATTTTCCGATCCCATGCTGGCCGAACGGTCCACGATGATGACGACGCGATCCGTGCCCATGCCGCATGTATTGCCGACGATGTTGCAATCATTTACTGTATACAGTTTGGCCTTGGCCCCCATGTCGCGAACGATGGTGGTGGCGAATGCATTATCCTGGGGATCATTGACAGGGTCGCTGACAATCGTGCGCAGGTTGACCGAAGGCACATAGGTGTCGCTTGCATTCAGGACAGTTTTAATACCGATAACATCTTTGCTAGACGCCTGAAATCCCGGCATGGCTATAAGGCTTTGCGTGGTGCCGTCTGGCTTTTGGCCCTGGGGCTCGAGCAGGACAGGCGCATCCATATCCGCGCGGTCATATTGCGCGTAGAAAGAGCCTGACATCCCGGCCGGACACTGGGAAGGAAGGTTGCGGACATTTTGCTTGGTGCAGCGCGCAGCCACATTGACGACCTGCAGAACCGAAGCGGGGTTTTCCTCGATGCCGTTACGTTTGATCTTGCATGTCTTCTGGTTGATCCGTGCAACCAGGCTGCCGGTCCAGCCCTTGCCGCAATTGCCGGGGACCGGCGTGCCCGTATTGGATTTAAACATCCGGATGGCAGGGTCATAAACGGGATTGACCAGATATTCGTCTTTATGTGTTACATTGGTGCAATCCAGTTTAAGCCCTTTATCCGTAGCGCCAACAGGGTTGCACAAGCCGGTCTGGCCATCGACGATACAGGCGAAGTTGGCAGATGCTGCGATATCCGTGGTTGTCAGGCGGCGTTTCCAGTCAGGCATGTTAACACGCGAAAGCACGATATCCGGCGTATTTGCCTTGGTGGGCGCTGCACCGCAACGGGTATTATCGACAACCTTGGAATTATCCTTCATGGTGCGGGTAATGGTGACGCCAGGGCGGTTGTCGCCGCAGGGCGCCATGTCGACGGCCATCACGTCCGCATCGTTTTCGGGAATAGCCGCAAGGCTTGTCTGGGCCAGGTTAAGCACCAGGATGGGAGAATTGATAGCCACTTGCTGCATATTGACGCAAGTGGTGGTATCTGCAATCTGGGAGGGTTCGAAACTGGCCTGCAGCACGTCGCGCATACGTCGGGATAAAGTGGGCGGCAGGGCGCCTTTCTCGGTAATGCCGGCGTTTCTGGGGATATAGGATATGACGCTGCCGTCAGGACAGCTTTGGGTCTTAAGGTCGTTCGTATCTGTAATATTGGCGGGATCGTTCAAAAGCAGGCGGGCCGCGCTGCCCAGATCGGCGGCAAGTTTTTCGGCTTCGACCGTATGAGTCGCCTGGGTCGCCTTGGCGATGACCGCCTCTTCCTTTTTCTTGCCGGGCAGGCATGAAGCCAGCATCGTGCAAATAAAAATGGCAAGAATACATCGGGTTAACTTACTGGTCATCGAGTCCCCCTTCCGGGCGAGAATACTTTACACATTATAACCCTAATTTAATTAAAATTGTATCTATATGGGAGGCTTGTGTCATAACCCATTGT